>JAYVDQ010000081.1:0-13303 GCA_043749325.1 Chloracidobacterium sp.
TAGAATTTCCAAACGATAGAACGGCCGTTCCTATAAGCAGCCCGATCCATCCGCCATTTTGGGGGCCAACGACCGGGACCGCAAAAAGACTTGCGCCCATCATGAGACAACCAATGACGATCAAATTCGCCTCGCCAAACTTTTTTACAAGCCGGCCGAACAAAACTCCCTGAACCAAAATTGCGATAAATCCTACAAACGCGAATAGGTAGCCGTTTTGTTCCGGTGTGTATTCAAATCGATACGCTGTGTACAGCACAAACGCGTACGTCATAATCGAAAACGCCACGACCACCAGGAAATAGACAAGGTTGATCTCGCGAAACTCTTTATCTTTCAATGAATCAAAGAGCTCAAGGATCCTGTTCTTGCGTTCCGGTAAAATGGCCCGTGCATTGGCTTTAAGAGATTCAGGTAGAATAAAGTAAAGTGCAATAGCATTTACGAACGAGAGGCCCGCCGCGAATAGAAATGGTATGTGGACGCCGTATTTACTCAAAACCCCAGATATAGCAGGCCCGAGAATAAATCCAAGGCCGAACGCCGCTCCAAAAAGACCCATGCCCTTGGCTCGGTCTTTTTTTGACGTAACGTCCGCAATGTATGCTTGAGCTGCCGAGATATTGCCGCCCGTTATTCCACCGATGATCCGTCCCAGAAACACTAAAAATAACGTATTTGAAAAACCGATGACAAAATACCCGACCGCTGAACCGAGCAGGCTAATGAACAAGACCGGCCGCCTGCCGTACCTGTCTGATAATCGGCCGAGCACGGGCGAAAAGAAAAACTGCATCAACGAATATGTCGCCACCAAAAATCCGATGTCGCGGGGCGTCGCGTAAAAGGGAGCAGTATTGGCGTAATACGGCAGGATCGGAATGACCATGCCAAAGCCAATTAGGTCGATAAAAACCGTTATAAATATGATTATGAGCGGTGTTGTAAAGAATTTTTCGCTGGCTGCTTCAGAGCTTAGTTCGGCCGGGTTATCCTCGTTCATTAAGATCCTGAATCGCAAACACGGTCTTCAAAAACCGTGAAAATATAGTAAGATAGCAAGAAAATAAACAATAACATCTAGTCGGAGATTCCAAAAGCAATGTCAATAAAGTTCAGTTCCAAAGCTATAATATTCCTAACTCTTGTCCTCTGTTTTTCTATGCATCAGGAAACGTCAGCTCAAAAGAAAAATCCAAAAACTCAGAAACCGATGCCGGCCGAGGTTAAACCCGCGCCGCCGGAGATCGCATATTCGGTTGGAATGTCGAGACCAGCTACGCATCTGCTCGAAGTCGAGATGCGGTTTAAATGGGGCCAGATGCCGGATAAGGCGGAGTTGAAAATGGCGGTCTGGACGCCGGGTAGCTACTTGGTTCGCGAATACGCCCGCCATGTACTGGATTTTGCCGTCAAGGATGCCTCGGGAGCCAATCTGGCCTGGCGGAAGATCAACAAAAACACCTGGCAGATCGATACAAAAGGCGGCAAAGAGATCGTTGCGACCTATCGCGTTTACGCAAACGAACTTACCGTGCGCACCAACGAACTCAATGCCGACCACGGATTTTGGAACAACGCGGCGACGTTGATGTTCGTTAAAGATCAGTTGAAAACATCGTCGACAGTTACCGTTAGACCGTTTGGCGACTGGAAGATTGCGACTGGATTACCAAAAGTCGACGGACAAACAAATACATTCCGGGCTGAAAATGTCGATGTGTTGTTCGACTCGCCTTTTGAGGTGAGCAATTTTAAGGAGATCGGCTTTGACGTCGAGGGCAAACACCACCGGATCATTTTCAGCGGTGACGGCAACTATGACATGGCCAAATGCGCCGCCGACACGGCAAAGATCGTCGAGGAAGCATACAAGATATTTGGCGAGCTGCCGTACAACGACTACACATTTATCCTGAACCTGCGCGGCGGCGGCGGACTGGAGCACCTGAATTCGACGGCTTTGCAGGCCAGTCCATTCAGTTTTAAGTCCGAATCCCGGTACAAGGGTTTCCTGGGCCTTGTTGCTCATGAGTATTTTCATGCGTTCAACGTAAAGCGTATTCGTCCCGATGCTCTCGGGCCGTTCGACTACGAAAACGAAAATTACACAAAACTCCTTTGGGTTGCGGAGGGTGGTACGGAGTATTACTCAAACCTTCTGCTTCGCCGTGCGGGACTGATCTCGGACAAGGAGTTTTTGAGCGATAAGGCGAAGGCGATCAAAGCATTGCAGGAACGTCCCGGTCGTTTTGAGACGAGCCTCGAGGACGCCAGCTTTGACGCGTGGATCAAGCAATACCGGCCGGACGAAAACGCCGTCAATAATCAGATCTCCTATTACGACAAGGGCGAGATCGTCAATATGATGCTCGACATCACGATACGCGCAGCATCAAACGGTGCTAAATCCGAGGACGATGTTATGCGGTACCTTTACAACGAGTATTTCAAAAAACAGGCTCGTGGCTACACGAACGAAGAGTTTCAGAAAGCGGCGGAGTTGATGGCCGGAAAGAGCCTTGACGATTTCTTTTCTAAGTATGTACGGGGAACAACGGACATCGATTACACCGCGATCGTGGGAGCGATCGGGCTTAAGTTAGCTACTAAGGACGGTGATGGAAAAGCATACCTTGGGGCCGATACGGTAGAGGATAATGGACGCCTCAACATCAGGTCGATACCGGTAGAAACCCCGGCTTATGAGTACGGATTGAACACGGGCGATCAAATAGTAGCTATCGACGGCTATCGGGCCAACCAAACTGTGCCCGCTGTCACTGGCCGTGCTCCCCAAACCTTCCTGCAAACCTATATGGCCGAGCGTAAGCCAAATGACAAGGTCAGATTTACTGTTTTTCGATTTGACGTTCTCCGCGAGATCGTTGTAACGCTAGGTAGCGATACGCGAAAAGAATACAGTTTTGTGGCATTGCCGGACGCCACGGATTCTCAGAAAAAGCTCTATCACGATTATTTGAATGCGGACCTCTAGTTTTATGCGTTTCTCTAAGCTCCTGTCGGCGGGCCTGCTGAGCAGTTTTTTGCTGGCGGCAGGCTGCCAAAATAATATTTATCAGCCGCAAAATACTTTGACGCCGACAGCGCTGCGTGAAGTGTCGGCTGTCCGGCTCAATTTTAAATATGAGGCCGATGTGCCAAGCCCAACACTCGATCCGGGCAAGGCTGCCGCTGACGAGAGGAATACGCTCGTACAGAATGATTTTGACGCAAATCGTCCGCAGGAAACGCTTGACCGCACTCTTACCTCGCCCGATAAAAAGCGTGTAGTTGCTATTTATCATCGCGTGACAGACCTGCAAGCGGAATACCGCCTCGATATGTACACGTCCGACGGCAAGATTCTTAAAAAGTTGACCTCGGACACGATGGCTGTGCATTTTCCCGACACGCTCGTCTGGTCACCTGATTCGGGCACACTGGCCTTTGTAGCTATGATCAGAGCGGGCCAGGTCGATATCAGCGGGACAAGCCTCGCCAACCCAACGCCTGCGGCAAACACACAGGCTTCAGTACCCGGAAATTCAAATTCGGCTGGTGACGACGCCAATATATCAACTCCTGCTCCGGCCCTCGCTCCGACACCTCTTGCCCCCACCGGAATATTGACATTTCGCACCGAGCAGATCTATATCTGCGGAGCCGATGGCGGAGGGGTCAAACCGGTCACCGAAAACGAAGGGCTGATCTATTTCTATTACACATGGTCGCCTGACAGTACGATGCTCGCGGCGCTGGCGACGACCTCACGCGAATGGAAATATATGGACATCACGGCCGGCACTAAAGGCGAGATGATGATCCCGCAGGGACGGCCGAGGGTGATCGAAAAGAATGGGCGCGAACGCCGCCTTGACGACAATATGACCGCCGTGCATCCTGTTTGGTCGCCGGATTCGGCAAAGATCGCTGCGGCCTTTGGCAATCAGATCCGATTGTATGACGCGGGCGGTACAAATCCCACGCAGGCTGCGATCCCGCTCCGCAATCAACTGCTGATATCGTCTCAGATATATGACCGCGACCAGCAGCGCCAGATGCAGGCGTCGAACGCGGATCCGAATTCAAACGCGGCCGCAGCCTCGCCTACGCCTGCGGATCAGCCGTTATCGACATTACCCGACGAAAAATTACTGGTCTCGTTCAACCCCATCGTCGAGCTTGGGTGGACTGCCGATGACCTCCTTTATCTGAAGACAGCTTATGTAAAACGAATGAAGAATGAGGGCGACAGCGTTATGAGCTTTGCGCGCTGGCATCGGCTTGTATTGACCGCTCAGCCCGCCCAACCCGCAAAATAAGAGTATGAAATACGAATCTATCGGCGATATTTATTCGGCCAATTTAAAGATCCGCGAACGGCTACTCGCGACTGTTTCTAAGATCACCGAACGAGAGCTAACCGCATTACCCGACGGCCAAAAATGGACGATCCAACAGCTTGTCGAGCATATTTCAATCGTCGAATACAACGTCGCAAGGATATGCGGGAAGTTGCTCGAAACCGCTAAAATCAACGGTAAACTTTCGGATGGAAGTTTGGCTCTCACGGAAGATTTTGCAGCCCGGTGGTCCTCCATTGCTGCCGTCAAGCTGGAGGCACCGGAGCGTGTCCAGCCCACAGGCAATGTTTCGATTGCCGATGCCTTTGAGCAAATGAACGCAACTCGTGACGCTTTGGCTAAGCTGCGTTCGGATTTTGAGAATTATGACTTGTCGGGATCTAAGTTTCCGCACCCGTACTTTGGCGATCTCACGGCGACGGAGTGGCTCATATTATCGGGTGGGCATGAGGCAAGACACACTGACCAGATCGAACAGCTCCTTGAAAAGGTCAGGCAATAAAAGTCCCCGGCTAAAAGGAGGGTTATCTAGCCGGGGAAAAGAACCTCAAACAAATTCATAATAGCTGTAATACTTTCTGGATGTTCGAGGCCGGTATTATGATGATGTGATATAGGAATGAGGTTGCTAGGAAAAAGCGGGAGATTATCCTAACCAAAACCATAATACGTGTGGTAACATTTTGGTCTCGCACGCATAAGAAATAATTAATGCAGCGTGCTGCTCACGCAGCATCTCAGACCTGGTATGGATAAATTTTTGGTTCGCGGCGGCAATCCGTTGAGAGGAAAGATCGAGATAGGCGGAGCAAAGAACTCTGCGCTCCCATGTCTTGCGGCCACGTTGCTTACGGCCCACACCGTAACGCTTCACAACGTCCCCTATGTCAAAGATCTAATTACCCAGAGGCGCCTGATCGAGGACCTCGGAGCGACTGTTCTAACGCCGGAGCTTAGGACGCACAAGGTCAATGCCGGCAATGTCCAGGTCTTTGAGGCGCCATATGAGCTTGTAAAAACGATGCGTGCGAGCGTACTGGCCCTAGGGCCTCTACTTGGGCGATTCGGGCAGGCGAAAGTTAGCTTACCCGGCGGTTGTGCTATCGGCACGCGGCCTATCGATTTGCACCTCAAGGCATTTGAGCAGCTAGGAGCCAACGTATCGCTCGAATCCGGGGATGTCGTCGCCCGTGCCCCAAAGGGCCGCCTCGTTGGCAACGCTATCAATTTTGAAAAAGTGACGGTCACCGGCACTGAGAACGTGATGATGGCCGCCGCATTGGCCAAGGGCAAAACGACCATCCATAACGCCGCCGAGGAGCCCGAGATCGAAGATCTTGCCGAGCTTCTCAACAAAATGGGTGCCCGCATCAAAGGTGCCGGTACGTCCATCATCGAGATCGAAGGCGTTGATTCGCTTGGCGGGGCCGAACACACGATAATCCCTGACCGCATCGAGACGGGCACCTTTATTGTCGCGGCCGCGATCACTAATGGTGAGATCGAGATAAAAAGCTGCGTTCCCGAGCATCTTACCGCCGTCATAAAGAAATTACGTGATGTCGGCGTCGAGATCGAGGAGCTTAATCAGAGCACATTGCTCGTCAGATGCTGCTCTGGCGGTTTGACCGCAAAAGACATGACAACCGAGCCGCACCCAAATTTCCCGACCGACATGCAGGCCCAGTACATGGCCCTGATGACCCAGGCCGAGGGGTCATCGACGATTATCGAGACTATTTTTGAAAACCGGTTCATGCATGCATCCGAACTTATCCGTATGGGCGCCGATATCCAAATTTCGGGCAACAGGGCCGTTGTAAAGGGCAAGACGAGGCTGATGGGAGCCAAGATCATTGCCTCCGACCTGCGAGCATCGGCGTCATTGGTTCTGGCCGCGTTGTGTGCCGAGGGCGAGACCACGATCGACCGCGTCTATCATATCGATCGGGGATACGAGACCATCGTGCGAAAGTTCAGATCTCTCGGCGCCGACATCGAGCGAATCACCGAAAATCTTGCCGGCGGCGATCAGGCCAACGAAGCCGCCAAATAATTAACTTTTCCGTGCGTGGTGTGCTTTAATAAATACATTCGAATATGAGTGTGGAAAACTGCATTTTCTGTAAAATCGCTAACGGCCAGATTCCGTCGGAGCGAGTCTATGAGGACGAAACTTGCGTTGCCTTTAACGATCTGACTCCGCAAGCTCCAACCCATATTTTGATCGTTCCGCGTGAGCATTTTGATTCGCTGGATAAGCTCGGTGCGGGGCACGAGGGCGAGCTCGGCCATTTACTCTCGACGGCCGCGAATATCGCTCGCGATAAGGGTTTTGCGGAGAATGGGTATCGTATAGTGATCAACACAAATTCCGATGGCGGCCAGACCGTTTTTCACCTTCATATCCATCTGCTGGCGGGACGCCCGTTTATTTTTCCACCGGGATGAGACTGTTTGGCATCGGATCATAAAGTGGCGAATGTTTTATGAGACAAGTTTTTGCGATGGTTGTTCTCACCGTGTTTATTGCTGCCGGGATCGGCTGTTCGCGTAAGAGCGCAAACACCGACGAAGCAGCTAATGCCAATACCGCCACCGAATCGCCCTTTGCCAGCATCACCGACGCCAATGCGGCCCTAGCCGAGGGCAACAGGCTCCTGGACGAAAACCAGACCGAATCGGCGATTGAGGCCTTCAAGCAAGCCGTAAAGCTCGATCCTGATCTGCCCGAGCCGCATTTCAAGCTCGGGATCGCCTACGCCTTGCTTGAGCTACAGTACCAGCAGAACGGAACGGTCGACCCCGATAATCCTGACGCACGAGCTAAATCAAGGTCGCAGAAGGCATTTGAAAAAGCGGTCGAGACCTACAAAAAATGGCTCGCGGCTACCCCTAAAGACGACATGGCCCACTTTAATCTCGCCCGGACATACAACAAGCTCGACAAGCTTGATGAAGCCGAAAAGGAATTTCGCCAGGCGGTAAAGATCAAACCGGATGATGCCGACTACCAGACCGAACTCGGCGCGATACTAATAAAGCTGGCCCAATATCACGAAGCTATCATTCCCCTGAAAAAAGCCCTCGAACTCGACGCCACAAACGAACGAGCCGCGTCACTTTTAGAAGATGCCGAGGCCGGCCGCCAGCGCCTCGATTACGTAGCGCCGAAAAAGGACGCGAATTCGTCAAATTCGAACGTGAATGCAAATGCCAATTCGAACGCCAACACGAGCATGGGTTCGAACTCCAATTCGAATTCCGCTCCAAAGCCAAAGCCGACCCCCGCAAATACCCCAAAACCCAAAAAGGATGATGCCGTGGACAAACGTCCTCGCTTGGCCAACCGACCCAACTGAGTCATAACAAATCGTTCCATGAGTGGAACGATAAGTGGAACGCTGTAAATCACTGAACTTAATGATTTAAGTGCTAATCGTTCTACATTCCGCGATTTTTTTGCACAACCGTTTCGGGTCGTTGTTCTGAGTTCCACCTTCAGGTGGCTACTGGTTAGCGGCAAGCCAGCTAAAGCTGGAACTCAAAACTGCCGTCCCATGTCCAGCGCGCGCAAAGTCGCCGTCACATATGTTCCACGTGTTCCCGCATCAATAAATACGGGCCGGGAACTAAATTGCAACAAGACCTGGGCAAATGCATAACAGGATTGAGTAAACTGCCCATCTATTCGAGGCCCACAAAATCCGGCAGCGTCAGATTGTCATTGATCGTCACGGTTACCGGAGAATAGCGATACGACCGTGACTGAACCCGAAATACATATTGTCCCCCAGTCGCGACATTCGCAAACGAAAAGAACCCAAACGAACTGGTCGTCGTCGTCCTGACAACATTTTGCGCATCGGTCATCGAAACCGTCGCGTTTCGCAATCCGCGGCCATCCGGCGTTACAACCTTTCCACTTACGGTAACAAGCGAGGGCGTAGGTTCAACACCCCTCGGGCATTTTCCCGAACTCCGGGCGTTGTAGATCGTTTGGACCTCCGCAGCGGTGAGGGATCTGTTATAGACGCTGAGTTCGTCTAAGGCCCCGTTGAAGTCGCAACCCACGCATCCACCATAAATAGCGCCGATAGTCACCCCTTTACTCGGTGCGCCGAAATCTCCGTATGGCCGCAAAGCTGTAGTGCCTTGCGCTACGACTAAGCCATTTTGGTAGAGCTTTAACTGTCCGGTGCTGTCGTCCAATGTCACCGCGAAGTGCACAAAATCGCCGAGCGGTAGGGGGCTGGGTGTGCCGACGCCAAATGATGTCGAGGCACTTGCGGACGGCCAAATAGTGAAGTTCAATCCACCACCGCTTACCGCAAGTGTGTATGCCTGCTGCACATTTGGCTGATATCCCTTCTCCCCACGGGTAAGTAACCAATATGGTCCGGTCCCATTCAGCCGCAGCCATCCCTCTATCGACATCGACCGCGTTAGGGCAAGAGATTGCGAATCCGGAACATCGATCTTTCTCGCCACGCCGATAGTTGTCGCTGTGCCGTCTCCTACAAAGGCTCCGCCTATTATCCCCGCCGAGAAAGCGCCGGTATCTGTTGCAGTCCCGCCATTGAGTCCCGTCTCGTCCGCCGCCGTACCTTCAAACCGCCACCAGGCAACTAGTCCTGATGGGGACACAATGCACGATGTATTTGCGCCAGATTGTTGAATCGTATACGTCTGTCCTTCTGCGGTAATGGTGGCCGTACGCGGTTGTGAACTGTAATTTGCTTCTATAACGTACCGAATCGTCTTTGTATCGTTCGTCACGATATGTGTCCAGCTATTGTTGACTGACACTTGCGTCGCCCCGCAGACGCTATTAGTAGAAAAAGAACCTTCCCCGCCGGTTGCCGGAAAACTCTGGCTCGATGGCTGAAAAGAGAGAGTACAGTCCGGCCCCCTAAGCTTGAATACGCCGCGCCCATGAGTTGCGGCGAATACAGATCCTGAGCGATCATTTATTTTCAGATCGAAAACCGGCGAGTTAGGCAGTGTATCAGGACCTACTTCCGTCCACGTCGTTGCTGGGCCAGTCGTCACAAAAACGCCAATGTCTGTTCCTACGTAAAGCTTATTCGTCCCGCGCGCCAGTGCCAATACATTCGCCGGGACGTCTGGCAGATTGCCGCTGATGTCTATCCAATTTGTCCCCCCATTTGTCGTCTTGAAGACATGCCCGCTCCCAAAGCCAGAGATCGCTAGGTACGCTATCTGCGCATTCGCCGGATCGATAACTATCCGCGATATATACCTAATCGGAAGACCCGCGTTTGAGTTGACAAACGTGGTTCCCGCGTCCCTTGAGATCTGAAGATTTCCGTCCGACGTTCCAACGAAAATGAGAGATGAGGAACCAGGGCCGACGGCTATTGCTGATATAGCATGAGATGCCACTCCGGGAATATAATTGGTACCTCTCGTCAGATCACTACTGATTGGGGTCCATAAGTCGCCCCGATTGGTGGTTTTATAAAGTCGATATGTGCCAAGGTAGATTGTCTGCGGATTCGATGCATCCATAGCGACCGGAGCGATAAACATGGACCGATCGTCCTTGCCTAAACCGCTCTCCTTTCTTGCCCATCCGCTACCCTGCGCGCCTTGTCCGCCGTTATCAGACCGAAAGAAACTGACATTGTGATCGGAATGATACAGCGTACTTGGACTCGCGGGATCCAGCAGCACGATTCCGCCATCGCTGCCGTGGGACCCTGTCCAGACATTGCTACTCGTCCGGACAAGCGCTCCTACGTCCTGCGCTCCTCCCAAGACATAATCGTCATCCCCGGGGCGTAACGCAATGGAGTAGAATTGTGTAATCGAGAGGTTACCATTTCTTCGGGTATAAGAAGTCGATAGGCCGACGTTCTCGAAGACTCCATCATCGCCTCCAAAAACTGCGCGGTTTGTATCACCGGGATCAAACTCAACCGCGTGGAGATCGCCGCTAACCCCATCCTCCCAAGATTGGCCGCCATTTCGTGATCGAAACAATGCACGACCCCCGAAGTAAAGGGTATTTGGATCAGTAGGACTGACAGTGAGTACATTTAAAGCACCACAGAAGCAGATTACTCCGGGGTCGAATGGGGCGCCTGGCGGTCGACCAACAGCCGACCATGAGTCGCCACCGTTTATCGATTTGTAAATGTTAAGTAAGCCCCCGTCAGCAGTTGACTCAAGAGACGCGTATATTGTGCTCGGCGAGCTGCGGGCTAAGGCAAAACTTATGCGGCCTACGCCTGTCTGCGGAAAGCCGGCGCCAGATAGTCTCGCCCAAGTACTACCACCATTAGTCGTTTTGAAGATCCCGGTAGGCCTCTGATCAGAATGGAATTGGTCATAGGCTGCATACACCTCTTCGGGATTTGTCGGGTGCATACGAAGTTCGCTCACGTAACCGATTGGTGCATTAGCTAAACGCGTCCAAGTTGCCCCTCCATCAGTGGACTTGTAGACACCATTCACTGAACTAATTGGCGCTTCATCGTAGGCCCCCGAATGGCCGATGCTGCTCACTCCGGCGTAGATCACCTGCGTATTGGTGGGGTTGATAACCAGCCCTGTAATCGAAACACCCTGGAACGTCGTGGCACCCAGTTGTACAAAGTTTTGACCGCCGTCCGTTGATTTCAGAATTCCGGCACCCCACGGTGCACCGTACCATTTGGAGCCGGTGCCAGCGTAAATGATGTTTGCGTTCGTTGGATCGATGACAATCACGGAAATCGCCAACGAAGCTTGGCCGTCCGTACGCGGTGACCATGATGTACCGCCGTCTGTTGTCTTCCAAATCCCACCTAAGGCGCCGCCGATGTAAATTGTTTTTGGATCAGCCGGACTGATAGCAATCGCCGATGCTCGTCCAATTCCAGCAGGCGTGATTCCGGTGGGGCCAAACGGGAGCCAGACATCCTCCGCCGTCCGCTCGGCTAGCGGCGGACGCAATTGCTCACGAGCGTATGCGCTGGCTTTCTGATAGCCATCTTCGGGGATGGAATCAAAAGGAAAGGCTCTCTGCTGGAAAAACCAGTCGGACCTTTTACGAGCAACATCTCCTTCCTCTTCGATCCCCACTCTCTGATAGGTCAGAATCGCCTCGACCAACCGGTCTCGAAGAAAGAGAAAACCAAACAGAGCAATAACTAGAACAAACAAAAAGCCAACGGTGCGACGGTGGTATATCAACCTCATAGTCATTTCGGCGGCCTTTTTGGAAGCAAACCGATAGCGTATCTTATTCCCATAGCCGTTTCGGAAATATATACCCGTCCACTTAGAATTGCAACTATTTTTAAACCTTGATAGTCGTCGGAACAGGACCGTTCAAGAATCCGATAGCTACTCCTGACACCCTTCACCGAGAAGGGATCTTTTCCCGGTTTCGATAGGCAGCTTCCGCAATACGCATTTTTGTTAGGCTGATTTGGCTCGAAAAAACACACCTCATGTCATAAGTGTATCAACTTGACATTCTCTCGCCAACCTATCAAATTAGCCGTACGTCTTCAGCATTTGTGAGGGCGGCTATTTATGAAGATCGAGATTGATCCACCTGCCGTCTTATCGTTAGAACGCAAGATCAGCATGCATGAGGCCCGCGAGGCGATCATTGACCGGCTGGCGCGCGACTTGCCGGCGAGCATCGATCTGGAAAGATTCCTCAATGTTGTCGTGTCCGAGATCGGCCGCATGTTGCACGCTGACCGCTGCGATCTGCTGCAGATGAGTGACGGGCAGGACCTGGTGATAAGCCACGAATGGCGAAAGGACAAATCGGTTCCAAAGAGCATCGGCACGACGTTGCCGTTTGACGCTAACAAGCTCGCCGAGCGATTTGACGTAACAAAGCCGATCCGCATCAACGACGTATCGAAAACAAAGGATGCTACGCTGAAATTCTTTGCAAAGGCGCTCGATACACGCTCGCTGCTGATCATCCCGATCATCCAGAACGACAGGGTTTTGGGCTTGCTTGGCCTCCATGACACGCATGAGGCCCGCGAATGGCTCGATGAGGAGGTCACGTTTCTCGAATCGATCGCACGGCAGATGGCGATTGGCTATCAATATACGAGCCTCTATGTCGCTCAGGGACAGGAGACGCGGCGGACGAACGCGCTGCTTGAGATCGCCAATACGCTTAATTCGCATTCGGATTTTAAGGAGGTTTCGGATCGCGTTGTCGAACGGGCGATCGGGCTTGTCGGGGCCGATTACGGCGCCCTCGGCGTACTGGACCAGACGGGACTACGGATATCGCTCGAAACTTTCAAATCGGCCGAGGGCATCAGGCTCGGCAAGATGCTGAAGATGATCGAGCAGTACAATAAAACCCTTCCTATTGACTCATTTGCCGCTCTTGGCGAATTGCTCCGTGACGGAAAAACGCTTCGCCTCGCCGATTCCGAGCTTCCATTTGCAATACGCGTTTTTTTCAATACACAGCTTCGCGGCAAGGCGGCGTTGGTCACGCCTGTACATGTGGCGGGGAAGGCGTTTGGGCTGCTGGGATTTGTCTGGAGCAAGGAGATCACTTTCGGCGATCATGACATAGCTCTCGTCGAGGGCATCGCCGACCAGATCGGCACCGCGCTCGAACGTGATCAGCTCTCGACCGAGGTCATGCGGCTCAAGAGCGAGCTGCACCAACGGCAGAGCGAGCTTATCGGCCAGGCCCCGGCGATCCGCCGCGCTATCGAGCTTGGGCTGAATGTGGCCGACACGAACACGACGGTTTTGGTGCTTGGTGAATCGGGTACGGGCAAGGAATTGATCGCGAATCTCATTCATTACAATTCCGGACGCGAAGACCGTCCGTTCGTTAAGATCAATTGCGGCGCAATACCTGAAACACTGCTCGAATCCGAACTGTTTGGGCATGAAAAAGGAGCGTTCACCGATGCTCGTAATCAGCGGCAGGG
>JAYVDQ010000082.1:0-2851 GCA_043749325.1 Chloracidobacterium sp.
TAGGTGACGAGCGAGACATCCGGCGTGACGGACATGCCCATCGGATCCGAGAATTTGTAATCGAGCCCCTCGCATTTAGAGTCGGCCCACAGCTTGAGGGCGTCCGCCCTGTTCTTTACGCCGATCCCTGAGACGTACATAAAATCTTTTGCCATAACCGACTCGATTCCGGCTTTGTCACGCTTCTTCCACGATTCCCACCCTTTGGTCTCGATCGCCATTAGCGAGTCAGTCAACGTGTCTGGCTTGGTGTCAGCCGATTTTGCCTCGTCCTTTTTGGCGGGTGCCGCCGCCGCCGGTTTTGCAGGCGGAGCCTTGGGATCGACGACCGGGTTTTCGACATACATCATTTCTTTCCACTTATCGCCGTCGCGGACATAGACGCTTGACGCCCATACATCCTTGGGGCCGGGCTTGCCGTCTCTGGTGTAATCCTGTGTCGCCTTGAAGGTAAGAACGGCAACGTCGGCACCGAGCATGGCCATCTGTTCGTCCGAGAAGGAATAGCTCTTGACGTCATATTTCGCTTCCGTCAAGGACTTTATTGCGGCCGCCTTGTCCTCACGTCCGTTCTTCCCAAAGCCGATGGATTTACCGGACAGGTAGCTATCCCAGAATTTGTTGTCATGATTTTTCCATGCTTCCCAGGCGGATTTCTCGAGTGCGAAAAGAGCGTCTTTGGTAGGTGCGGCGGCGACGGGTTTTGCCGAGTTGGTATTCGAGGCATTTGCATTCGAAGCATTTGCGTTGTTCGTTCCGGTATTAGGGGCCGGGGCTCCGCAGGCAACAAAGAATATGGCGGCAACCGCCAATAAAATAAACAGAGCGATCTTTTTCATACAATTCTCCCTATACAATTTTTTCGATCTAAAAAAAACAAACGCCCGTGGGGTTTTCGAAACAAAAAACCTTTCGAGCGTTAAGCAGTGGTCCTGATTGGGAATAGTTTTGCATTCCTTTTATTCATTGTCAAGAATCAATACGAGCGGAAAATGCTTTCGATCCCTATCCAAATGCAAAAAGAGGAGCCGCGGAGGGCTCCTCAGGATCGGTCTGTACACAAACGTTTACGTCGTTGATTCGAACATAAACGCCAGCTTCCACGCGTCGCCTTCCTTAATGTAGACAGCGGTCTGGTAAAGGTCGCCGTTCTTTTGTCCGGCGCAGGTGCCGTCAGACGTGCCCTTGACCGTGAGTATCTCGGCTGTTGGTGAGATTGCGGAGGCAAATCCGTCCGAGACACTGACCTTGGTGATATCCTTGCACGCCATGTCCGTCCAGACCTTGATCACATTGGCCTGGCCGCTTGTCCACATTCCCATCGGATCGACGAACGAAAGATTTTTGGTCGTGATCTCTTCGAATTTCTTAGCGTCTTTAGCCTTGAAAGCTTCCCAACCGGACGTGTGTATTTTTACCAGAGCGTCGGTGTTGGCATCAGGCGTGGCCTTGGCCGGTGCGGCTGCTGTGTTTGAATTAGCTGCGGCCTTGTCGTCCTTCTTCGGCTCTTCCTTCTTGGCTGAGGGCTTTGGCGGTGGAGGCGGAGCCTTGGGATCTATGATCGGGTTCTCGCCGTGGAAAACAGCCTGCCACTTGTCGCCGTTCCGGACCCAGACCGACGCCGCGCGAATCGGCTTGTCCATCTTTTCAGTGTGGCCGTCCGACGTGCACGTGCCCTGCATATTGGATGTATAGGTGATCACGTAAGTGTCGTTGTCGATCTTTGCCATCTCAGGCTTGTCGAGTGTCCAGCCCTCTTTGACCTCGCATTTGACGCCGCTGATCATCTTTACGACGTCGGCCTTGGTCATACGCTGGCCGCCGCCGTTCATGACGAATTTGTCACTCAGCATGCCCTCAAAGAACTTTCCATCGCCCTTTGAGTAAGCCTCATTCGCCTGTTTGTCAAAAGCGAGCAGAGCATCGACCGTCGGGGCAGCCGCTGCTGGCTTGGTCGTATTGGTATTTGTATTAGCGTTATTTGCCGCTGGCGGAGCACCGCACGCAACAAAGAAAACGGCGGCAAGAGCGGTCAAAATGAACAGAGTGGTCCTTCTCATGGTCTTATCTCCTTATGATATCGGTTAAGTCCAAAACACAAACCCCCGAGGTTTTTTCTCATTCAAAAAACCGATCGAGCGTTCCTCTAGTCGTTCTAATTGGGTACAGTTTTAACACTACTATCACATGTTGTCAAGAATATGTGTAGCAAATGCAGAAGCCCGCGTATAAACAAGGGCGTAACATCCCGCTTGAGTGTTACGCCCTTACTCACGTGCTGGCTTGCGCGTCTTAGTGCTTAAAGTGTCGAATACCGGTGAAGGCCATTGCAATGCCGTGTTCATTTGCGGCGGCGATCGATTCGTCGTCTTTGATCGAGCCTCCGGGCTGCACTATCGCTGAGATGCCGAATCTGGCGGCCTCGTCCACGTTGTCGCGGAAAGGGAAAAATGCGTCAGAAGCGAGAGCCGAGCCTTCTAAAGGCAGGTTAGATCTCTCAGCCCTCACCGCGGCAATGCGGACCGAATCGACGCGGTTCATCTGCCCCGCACCGACGCCGATAGTCTGATTTTCGTTGGCGAAGACGATCGCATTAGATTTGACGTGCTTGCAGACCGTCCAGGCGAGAGTCATTGCTTTGATCTCGGTGTCGGTCGGTTTTCGATCCGTCACAAAATTAAGGTCCGCGATGTTGAGACGATGGGAATCCTGGTCCTGGACCAGAAAGCCGCCCGAGATTTGCTTGTATTCCAAAGATAGGTTTTTGGTCTTAAGTATTTGGTTTTCGCTGAGTCTCAAGATGCGTAAATTCTTCTTCGATTTGAAAATCTCTAACGCGTCGTCGTCGTAA
>JAYVDQ010000083.1:0-8482 GCA_043749325.1 Chloracidobacterium sp.
GCATTCAGATCGGCCAAGCCCGAGGTGGACAGCGACGTCGACGCGCTAAAGCTTGCGCTGCAGTTCATCTCGCAAAATGGTTCAAGCGCGAATGAAAAAACGACCCGCTCGTTGGCAAAAATATTTGCGATAACCGATGACGAAAACATTCGCACCTTATGTCTGGCGGGCCTCTATCGTATCGACAATTCCTCGGCAAAAAAAGAAATGCTTGCTGTCTATAGCAATACAAACATCGCCGACCATTGGCGAAATCTCTGTGCTCAATACTTAAAACGGGCGCTTGTCGAGGGGCAGCGGATCTCCCCGAGTGACGCAGTCACTATTGCGGAAATTAACCCTGATTGATTTTCGTCCATCAAAACAGCGGTAAATGATAGTCAAGACAACTAACTTCGGGATACTCTGTGCGTTTATTCTGATCGCGGCCCTGGCGGGTGCCGGTTCGGCGCAGGGCGTCAAAAGAATTGTGATCATCAAGGTTGACGGACTTCCGGCATATGTCGTCGACCGGTTCGTCAAACAGCGCGATCCGGCTACGGGCAAATCAGTATTGCCATGGTTCGACGAGATTTTCTATAAGCATGGATCACACCTTGAGAATTTCTACACTCGCGGGATTAGTCTTTCGGTGCCATCCTGGGGGCAGCTCGACACCGGTCAGCACCTTCAGATCAAGGGCAATGTCGAATACGACCGTTATACTCTCCACACCTACGATTATCTTTTTATCGTTCCCTACTATTCGTATTCTTTGCTCGGAAAAAAGGTGGACATGCCCGCTGCCGAAGTATTGGACCAGTTGAAAATACCATTGCTCTGCGATGCCTTTCCGTACGAAAGACGCTATACGGCCAATCAACTCTACCAACGTGGAACCAATTGGAGGAATATGGGGTCCGGATTTCTAAAACTCTATCCCGGAAACCCGAAAGATTTTATTGACGAGTGGACGCTCGGGCTTGATTTCCGTAATTTCACCGTCGATCAAACCGAACGGGATATCATCGATAAGGTGGTAAAGCGTCCAGACATTGATTATTTCGACTATTACGACGGCAGTTTCGACCACGTCGCGCACCACACTAACGACGACGCCTCAAAACTCTCGATAATGAAAGAGCTGGACACCACTCTTGGAAGGATCTGGGTCGCGATCCAGTCTTCATCTCGGGCGGATGAGACGGCAATGGTATTGCTTTCGGACCACGGCCTCACTTCGGAAGAGAAAGTGTATAGCCAGGGATTTAGTTTGGTGAAAATGTTGAACAGCGCGCCCGGTGGCGGGCACCATGTCGTTACAAAGCGGGTGCTGATGATGGATTATTCGATCAAGGGTATTTACCCTTTCGGCAGGCTCATAATCTACAATTCAAATGATTCATATTACTTAAAGGGACAGGGGGCCAGGTATCCGACCGCTCTCTTGGATTTTGACGGAAATGAGCGCTCTTCGATACATCTGCGTGAACGAGAGCTGAATATATTGCAAATTCTCCTTCAACAGCTTCAGCGAAACGATTTGTCCCCGCCGATACGAAAAGCTACAACAGATGCGTTTTTTCAGATCGTAAATGAACACCGAAAAAAATGGCAGGAAACGGTCGATCAGCTCGACGAGGAACTTGACGCATTGCACCGCTGGCGGGAGGCGCAAGACAAGATCCTTGCGACCCAGCCAAAGAAATTTACACCGGATGAAGAGAAAAGGGGTGTGGACAAAGACGCTCGCCGGGTCCTGGCCGGGCGGGATATCGCAGTAGAATCAGAGACTAAATATCGCGAATATGTCGCCACGCTTACAGCCCTTTTAAGTTTGCGGCCGGAATCATTCGCTCCCCAAAAACTTAAGATTCAAGATCTGATCGCGCCTTATGCGATGGGCGAACCAAATTCGGTTGGCCAGATTCAGAATTATGTCATTGGTTTGTCCCCTAACGGTCTGACGCTGAATGCAGACCAGCGCCTCGACCTCGACAAGAGTTTCAGCCGCGTTAATTATTTCGATCTGTTGCGTAAACAGACGGTTAGGAACAACCTCCAGCCCAAACTCAGTAATCACCCGGTCGATTTTGTCGCGGCCCGTCTTTCTCAACAGGCTGTTTCGGATACATTGCCGGCAGATATGAGGTCGAATGAAGATCCGATCTGGCTTTATGGCGATGAAGATAAACAGGCCCTGCTTCTCTCCAGGATTGATGCCGATGGCGGCCAGAGCTTTCTATATCTGCCTGTCGCCGGGCTACGTCAGGGCGAAACCGGCAAAGCGTCCTTTCAAATAAAAGAATGGAGCGATGATTTTCCGTTAAAGTTTTTCGAAGATAAAGACTTGGTTATTCCGACATCGGATCGCGCCTCGTGGCTCAGCGGATGGCACACTGAGACAGAGTGGCTTCACGCAACGCATAAGACATTGTATTCAGATGCGATCATCGGCCTCAATGAACAGCTTGACCGGCATCCGGTCTTTGATTACGACGACAGCGGCATCTCGAACGACGGCCGTCTCATCAGGCGCTTTCGCCAGCGCCAGCGTTACTTAGCCGAAGCCGACATGCTCGTTCTTGCCAATAACCACTGGAATTTTGATGTTCGCGGCTTCAATCCCGGCGGCAATCACGGATCATTTTTCCGCTCGTCTACAAACTCTGCGCTGATGATAGCGGGTGGGTCGAAAACGGGCATTCCTCGCGGATTGACCATCGAAGAGCCTTATGACGGCCTTAGTTTCGTGCCGACGATCTTGTCTTTGATGGGAAAAGTTGATGGGAAAAATCGGCCTGCGGCGGATCTTACGCAACGCGGTTTCAAAAGTTTTCCAGGCCGTGTGATAGCGGAATTCAAGGACAGACAGCTAAGCTCCGATGCCGCAAAATAAATGTCAATGTAACGTATAATCGTGGAAAAGAGCCCGCCTTTCGTATTTATTACCTTCGGCGACCGATGTCGCACCAGATGAGCATTTATGGCAATTTTCCCTGCCCGGTCAGGACCCATCGTACCGTTAGCGATTATCGTTGCATGTCTCTTATCCACGGCGATTTTTGGGCAGAAGCGTTTTTATATCGCACCCGACGACCATACGGACTATTACTGGATCGCTGACGGGGCAACGTATCGTCAATCATTTTTGACGATGATCGATTATTACCTCAACAAAATGGACTCGACCGCCGGGAACCCCTCCGACTCGCAGATGCGGTGGTCGTGCGACGGCAGCCTCTGGATGTGGGAATACGAACGTAACCGCACACCCTCACAGTTTGACCGCTTTCTTGGCCGGATTCGCGACGGCCACATGAGCGTTGCGTTAAACCCTCTCGTCCTCGTTCAGGGCGGGTCGCCGGCCGAGGCCGTGCTGCGGAGCATGTATTACCCGGGCCTGATCGAACGCCGCTCAAATGTTCATTTTCCCATCGCCATCGCGATGGAGGACCAGACGCTTCCCTATGGCCTTCCGTCGTTGTGGGCGGGTTCCGGGGCCAAATATAGCTGGAAAGGAGTATGCAACTGCGCGTCCTGGGTGCCGCAGCTCCAAAGCCGCGACCGCGAGATCTATTACGCCGGCGGACGCGACGGCAGCAAGGTACTGATGAAATGGAATTCGCAATTTGTCAGTAATCAGAGCTTTGGCGGTTACGCCGAGGCGTTCAACCCGATGCAGGCGATAACATTTGCCGAGACAAATAACAGCTTTCAGACCAAATATCCGTATCCTGTCGTCGGTGCATTCGGCCGCGGTTGGGATGACCTGCAATATACAAGCGACGAATTCGTCACCATCGCCCAGCAAAATTCAAACGCCAACCACCGCATCATCGTCTCGAACCAGGAAGATTTCTTGCGCGATTTTGAAACCAATCACGAAGCCGGCCTGGAGACATTCGCGGCCTCGTACGGCAACGAATGGGACGCTCTCGTGGCGTCTCTGGCGGAGGTCTCGGCCAAGGTCAAACGCAGCACCGAAAAACTTCGCTCCGCCGAGGCAATGGCCACGCTCGTATCGCTAAACGACCCGGCGTTCATGACGCCACGCATCGAGAGACGCGATCAGGCGATGATCGACATGGGGCTTTATTTCGAGCACGATTGGACCGCTGACGGCCCGGTCACCCGAACCACCCGAGCGAACTGGAGCAGGCAACTCGAATCGGAGATCTCGGGCTACGTCGATAAATTGGGTTCCGAAGCGGCTACGGCTCTTGGCTAGCAGATCTCACGTACCGGGACCGAAAAGCGGTTCTTTGTTTTTAACCCGCTTAGTTGGACACGCAGCGATTATGCGGACATCCCCCTGCAGGCCAACTGGACGGTCAAGGCCATCGACGTATCGACCGGTGCCGAGGTGCCGTCACAAATAATCCGGGCCGGCATTCAAAAGAAATTGCGCATATTGGCCGCCAACGTGCCCTCGATGGGTTACAAGGTTTATGAGATCCTCCCGGGCGCACCTGCCGCATTGTCGGACGCCGCTACCGTCACAGGCAGCACAATCGATAATGAATTTACCGCGTCACCGTCGCCCCCGACGGCTCCATCACGAGTCTCATCGACAAAACCCATGGAAACCGTGAAACCGTCCGAGCGATCAACGGCAAGGTCCTCAACGATATTGGCGGCGACCGCACCAGAACGTTGACCGTGGAAAATGCCGGCCCGGTCAGCGTGACGCTGCGAGCCGATTCGAAAAGCCCGGTAGGCCATACCACGAGTATTACCTTTTATCGCGGCACTAACCGCATCGACATCGCGAACCAGATCACGCAGAATTTTGGCGATCTAAAAACGTGGAGCTATTCGTTCAATATCAATTTCCCGGACGTCTGGCACGAAGAGGTCGGGGCCGTCATCCGTGGAAAGCTCCTCGCAAGCGGCGGCCACTATTCACCCCGAAACGCCCGTTACGACTGGCTGACGATGAACCATTTCGCCGACATGAGTGACGGGGCCGCAAACAATTTCGGCGTCACGATCTCAAACTGGGACGCGTATTTTATGAAGCTCGGTGCGAGCGATCACGACATGCTCGACACCACGACTCCGCAGATCAACATCCTCGGCGGCGGCCAGATCGATGGCACCGTGCTTGGAATCCAAAATCAGGGCGGCGATAAATACTTTACGCAGCGATTTGCATTGCAAACGCACAACGCCTTTAACCAGACTGCGGCAATGAAATTCTCGCTCGAACATCAAAACCCATTTGTCGCCGGCATGATCGACAGCACCGGAACATTAAATAAGCCATATCCCGCAAACAATTTCTCGTTTGTGCAGATCTCCGATCCGAACGTTTTGCTCTGGACGCTAAAACCCGCCGAAGACGGCATCAGCCGAGGCATCGTCGCCCGAGTCTGGAATCAGGGAAATTCGCCGGTAAATTATCTCCTCGGCCTCTCAAAACCGGTCCTTTCCGCCGAACGCCTTACCCACATCGAAACAACCATCGCCCCCGCAACCGTCTCGTCGGGACAACTGAGCGCCAGCATCAACCAACAGCAGATCCAGACACATCTTTTAAAAATAGCGCCCTGACCGGGTGCCTCAGATAAACGTAACCAGTTTCTCCAAACCAGCTCGGACATTGCCGGTCAGATGCACTCTCAGCGCTCGCCTGTCGCGGTCGAGCAGTACCTGAAAATCCCCGCGGGCCTGGGCGGATTTCACGACGCCGAAAGTGTATTTTTGTCCGGGGACCGCTATGTCAATTTCGTCGTGGGAGGTGATCTGTAGAAACACGCCATTGTTGCCGCCGCCCTTGTAGGCTTGGCCGGTCGAATGCAAAAATCGCGGGCCGAAGCCGAGACAGGTCGCGACCGACTTTGTCTCTAAAATCCATTTTCGCAGTGATCCAAGTAGTTTTACGTGCGCGTCGTTCATCTCGATATAGGCGAGGATCGCGAAATAGTCGCCCGGGCCGACATCCGATTGAATAAAATTTCGTAAATAGTTTTCGGCGGTCTCGCTCTCGACCTCGCCTTTGAACGTTGCAGCGTCCGTCTCCCGTGTAAAAAGCTCGAAACCCGGTTCTTTGTAGAAAGGCGTTTCGTCTGGCAGCTTGCCGGTTTGTTCGTATTCGTCAGTGATCTTGCGGGCCTCGATCTTGGCGGCCTCGACATCGGGCTGATTGAACGGGTTGATCTTCATCGTCGAACCGGCGACGGCCGTCGCAAATTCCCAGCGGAAAAATTCCTGGCCGAGCGTGTCAATTGAATTAAGCTCGACCTTGACGCATGGATGTCCGGCAGCCTCTAGATCTGCTCGCTGCTCGTCAAAACGGGTATCGCCCTTTACGCTCAAAAAAGCAAAGACGCGGTCATTGCCGTACGAAGCGGCTGACTGAGCGGGCTCGCGGTCGACCGGGATGATCGCGACGCCCTTTTTGCCGGTGGATTCGGCGACGAGCTGCTCGAGCCACGCTCCCAAGTCGTGGATCTCCGGAGAAGTAAATATCGTCAGCTTGTCGCGTCCGTGCGCGTGACATGCTCCGAGGATCAGACCGAGCAACGCACCGGGATTCTCCGCCGGATCGTAGTCACGACAGGCGTCGACCATCTCCGAGGCGTTTTGGAGAAATTGCTCTATATCCATTCCCATCGCCGCCGCAGCCGTCATTCCAAACGCCGAAAGAGCGGAAAAACGGCCGCCGATATCCGGCTTGCCGTAGAAAATATGACGAAAGCCGTCGTCTTTAGCAACCTGCTCCATCTTCGACCCCGGATCGGTTATGGCGATAAACTGTTTTCCGGCGTTTTCGCGGCCGACGAGTTCGGCGACGCGTTCGAAAAAATATTGCTTAAAACAATTCGGTTCGAGCGTCGAGCCCGATTTGCTCGCGACGATAAATAGCGTTTTCGCCAGATCTATCTTGCTCTCGACAGTCCTTATCTGGGCCGGAACGGTCGAATCCAGGATATGAAAATTCGTCTTTCCAAATGTAAACGCCAACACCTCAGGACACAGCGACGAGCCGCCCATTCCCATCAGCAAAATATCAGTAAATCCCACCGCGTCGATATCCGCATATAGATCGCGATATTTCTGCGTTTCAGCTAGCTGCTCTTCAACAATATCGAGCCATGCAAGCCATTTGTTCTCGTCATCACCGGTCCAGACGGTCGCATCCTGGGCCCAGACTCGCGCAATCTTACCGCTTCCCCAATCGGCAAGTAGTGCGTTCAAGGCGTCCTCAATCTGCTTTGGCATTGCATATGAAAACGAATTTAATGTCATCTGGAAAGGGCCTCCTTTGTGGTCGCTGCAAATTTCTCGTGAAAATCTATTCTTACGCTAAGACGCAAAGAACGCAATCGGACAATCGATTCCGTCCCGGCTGTCAAACGGCGGGTTTTCGAGTAAAATCGCAATTATGGAAAATTCGACGCTCACGATGGGCCTCGCCCAGATCGCACCGGTCTGGTTCGACCGTGAAAAGACGCTCGCAAAGGTTTGCGACAGCCTGGCCGACGCTGCTGCGGCAGGTTGTCAATTGGTCGCATTTGGCGAGGCCCTTGTTCCCGGCTACCCGTTTTGGCTGGAATATTCACAGGTCACGGAGTTCAACTCGGCCTTTCACAAGGAGTTTCACGCCGAATATATGCATCAAGCGGTCTGTATCGAGCGTGGTGACCTTAAAACGGTCTGTGACATCGCCAACGACAAAAAAATCGCCGTTTATCTCGGCACTATCGAACGCCCGCTCGACCGGGGCGGCAAGAGTATTTACGCATCGCTTGTCTATATCGACCAGCAGGGACAGATCGGTTCGGTTCATCGCAAGCTGATGCCGACCTACGACGAGCGATTGACGTGGGCGATAGGCGATGGCCATGGCTTGCGTGTCCACGACCTCGGGGCCTTTACCGTCGGCGGATTGAATTGCTGGGAAAACTGGATGCCCCTTGCCAGGACGTCGCTTTACGCACAGGGCGAAGACCTACACATCGCCGTCTGGCCGGGGAGCAAACGAAATACGAGCGACATCACGCGGTTTATCGCAAAGGAATCGCGCTCGTATGTCGCGTCCGTTTCGGGATTGATGCGAAAGGGCGACCTGCCGTCACATCTTGCAAATATAGAACCGATTATCTCGAATTCGCCCGATTTCCTCGGCGATGGCGGATCGTGCATCGCCGGGCCCGACGGCGAATGGCTGATCGAGCCGGTGACCGGTATCGAGAAAATTCTCTATGCCGACCTCGATCCGGCGCGCGTGCGCGAAGAGCGGCAGAATTTCGACCCGGCCGGGCATTACGCGCGGCCCGACGTGACGCGGCTGATCGTCAACCGCGAGCGGCAGGGGACCGCACAGTTCGTCGACCGCTTCGACAAAGACCCTGGCTGAGCCGCGTTTCCTCGGAAAAACCGTCACGCCTGCACCGGCAGGCATGACGGCAGCAACGTCAGACCTAAGGAGCGGCAGGCACGTTGTGAATCGCCAATGCCGCGCTGCTGTCGCTCGGAATTGCAAGGATGAAAATCG
>JAYVDQ010000084.1:0-8505 GCA_043749325.1 Chloracidobacterium sp.
TATTGTCTATATTTCGCAACGAACGCGCATTTATGGAACTAATAAAGAGCGCCGACGGCATTCCCCGTGAGTTTCTTTTGATGTTCAATGAGCTGTGCCGTAAAGCAGATTTCTGCGTCAAGCCCACCTGGGATCAGACATTTGTACGAACTGCTATTTGGGAGAAGAGCGTGGAGGGACAATCGCATGATGTCGACTACAAATCTGAGGCCGATCAATTGTTATATCGATGTATCCGAAATGTGGTACGAAAGACAGAAGGTCGCTTGTTTCTGGCCGCTCATGAACAACAAATATCTCTGGAAGCGGCAATTGATGAATTGCTTGAGAAACGTATCATTCACGACTTTCCTAAAAAGAGGCTCGCCGAATTCATACGAAATGAGTATGACGGCTATCTGGTGAACTATGGCACTTTTCTGGACTGGCGAAATCCGAGCGTCGCCATTGACAAAGATTTTATTGACATTCCAGCCGTCAATGCCGACAACGTCCGTGACTTCGTTATAGATACAAGTTCCATTGATCGAGAATCAATTATTTGCAAAGCGTGCAATATATCGTTTCACAAGGAAACCCGGTCGTACTCGCTCAAAGGCTTCTGTCCGGCATGCTTTGAACCTGCGCTCTAAGAAACGGTGCACGGTCATTGTCCGGTGCCGAGCTTACCAACGGAATGCCGATTTTTTCGGCGGAATTTGAGACCGGAACAATGCCGATGGTCCCTGAGAGGGTAACCCAATATGAAAACAATCCGAATCGGAACATTCAACGTCAATAATCTTTTCGAGCGGCCTCGGATTATGGAGCTTGAGGGGTTTAGCGCGACGGGAAAGGCGGTGCTTAAGGACGTGTCGGATCTTGCGGCGTTGCTTGAGAATAGTTCGTACGCGGGAACGGTCGGCGATGAGATCGTCAAGATCCTGAACAAGTATTTTCATGAAATGCCGAGTAATCCGTGGTTTGAGATAAACGAGATCAGAGAGAAGCTTTACAGTATCAAGCAGGACGGCACCGGCGTGGCACTCAAGGCGAAGGGCCGTGGTAGCTGGCTCGGCTGGGTCGAACTCAAAAAGCAAAACACCAACGAGGTAAGCATTCAAAATACGGCGCGGGTCGTCAAGGCGATTGACGTGGATATTTTGTGCGTCGTCGAGGTTGACGACCGAATTGCGTTGAAGCGGTTTAACGAATATCTGCTCAACAAGGAAAATGCCGAGTATCCGCACACGATGGTCATTGACGGCAATGATGAACGCGGGATCGATGTCGGCATCCTGTCGCGCTACCCAATCGCCTCGATCAAAACGCATATCGACGACAGTTATAAATCAACCAACGGCCAGACCTATAAAATTTTCAGCCGTGACTGCGCCGAATACACGATCGACATCGGCGAAGGGAAATCTGTTCATTACCTCTGCAATCACCTGAAAAGCAAAGGATACGGCACACCCGCATCGAGCAACAGGAAACGCAAACGCCAGGCGGACCAGATCGTCAAGATCCTGCGATCTTACGATCTGACCAAAGATCTGGTCATCGTCGCGGGTGATTTTAACGATACGCCGGGCAGCGCCCCGCTCAAGAATTTGATGGCGGTTCCGAATCTTTTCGATGTGCTAAAGAACGTCGTCCCAAATTGGACATATCACAAGGGCAGCGACCAGATTGACTATCTGCTGGTGTCCAAACCGATTGCCGACAATATAAAAGCCGTCGGCATCGAGCGTCGCGGCATATTTCGCAAAAACAATCCGACCTTTCCAGAGGTCACGAACGCAGTTACTCACGCCTCGGACCACGCGGCTGTTTTTGTTGAATTTGAGGTGTTGTAACACAGGGACTAAATCGTTTCGAGGACAAAACAATGGCAATTAACTTTAGTTTTTCGCAAAGCGGGACGGCGCGTTTCGCACAAGTTATCGGCAGCAATGAAGCAAAGTTCCTGGTTGGTAAGGAGACCGTTTATCAACACACGAATAATGGTTTGTTTAATCTTTCGATTCCGAACGGTATCGCCTACGATGCTTCTCAATATACAAACGAGTACGGATTCTGGGCTTATTTCATCACCCCGACGGCGAAGGCTGAAAGCAACAATTCTTTCATTTGCCTGAATACATATGACCGGGCAAAATTTACTTTCAGCTTTATGCAGTATGCCGCGCACGTTCCGAACGGCGACTTTGTCAAGTTTTTCAAGGAGCTTCTGGCGTTGCCAAACGCGGGTGAGTATTTTCCAAAACTCGTTTTGCAAAATAACCGCATCTTTTTTAGAGAATCTTCGGGGACTTTGACCCAACTGGAAAACGATATTTCAACCCAGGGGTTGATGGACTATTTGAACCCCACGCTTACCGACATCGAAAATCAGGAATTGATTTGTGCGGCGAGAATGGTGCATTGGGCGACTAACGATCCAACACATCGTCTGATACAAGTCAAAGTAGCGGTCGGGCATTTCCGGGAAAACATGAAACGCTATGCACAGAGTTACAATCTGGATGGTTTTCCCGACAAAGTTTGTCAGGTGGTTTGCGATATCAGACATCAGGGAAGAGCGACCAGCCAACAAATTATCAATGCCCTGAATACAAACGGCAACCATGAATTGGCATTTAACAAGCTTCTTCAGCTGGGGCAGCCTCTTTATGCATCGAGAATAGCAACGATTCGCGCGGTGATTAAGAATCTTGTCGATGCCGGTATTTTTAACAAGAAATATAAACTTTCGACGAATGAGTTTGTCTGAATACCGGTTTGATAATCGATGACATCACCTGTCGATAAAGCTTGATCGTGTCCGAATCGAAACCGGAACGTGGTGGAACCCAAGAATTATTATGAGCATAAAGAATCAGAACGACGAAGAACCGGCATTTGTGGTGAACCTTCAAACCCAGGCAACGGGCGGCGGCGGCAAGACCGCTAGGACCGATTCCGACCCGATCCTTCTGGCCCGGGTTTTGGCCGAGGAATTTGAGGAGATAACCGGCAAGGCGATAGTCGGCGAACCTCTTGAGGCCCGATCGATCGACGGCAAACCGTCGGCCGGACCATCGCTCGATAGCGTGTTCAGGCAGTTTCACGCCGAGAATCTGACGGCACTTTGTTTTTCGGGTGGCGGGATTCGGAGCGCGACCTTTGGGCTTGGGATCGTGCAGAAACTGGCCGAACGGGGTTTGCTCGAAAAATTTGATTATTTATCGACCGTTTCCGGCGGCGGCTATTTGGGGTCGTGGTTGTCGGCGTGGATTCGCCGCGAGCGGGTCAAATCTATTATTGATCCGACGTTAGACGTCAAAAGCATTCCGCTGCCGGACCGACCGGCATATCGCGAAAGCTGTTCGGCCGAGAGAAACGTCATCGACGAAGCCCGACTATACCGCGATACCGGTATAAAAGCCGTTCAGGCACAGATCAACTGTATAAAGAACAAGAGCGACCAGTTTCCGACACCTGGACGCTGGTCGGCATCTATTTACGCAACCTGTTTCTCAACTGGACGATCTTTATTCCGCTCATCGCGGCCGTTCTGCTGCTGCCGAGGATATTCTACGCCATCGTCCGCGCTCCGCTTTTCGATGGTGGATTCGGACTGGTTGCCATGATTATCAGCCTTTTGTTGGGGAGCGTCGCCGTTGCTTTTGTCATCGCGAAGCTCCCAAGCACAAATCCCGACCCCGGCAAGACTAAACGCAACACGGACGCATCGGTGTTGGCAATCGGAGTTTTGCCTTTGATCGGAATGGCGTTCGCAGCTACGACGCTCTGGGCGTGGCATCTCAGGACACCCGACGCGTTCGGCGGTGATTTCAATCTTATCGACCGCTTCATTAATTTCGTCGGCGGAGGAGCTTCGGTGTCCGCAGTTTTACAGCCGCGGCTAAGTAATTTTATTCTCTTCGCGGTTGTGCTCTATATCGCCGGATATGTTCTGCACTTGGCCGTCAACACGATTATCAACCGGAGCAAGCCTGTAATCAGCGTTCGAACGATTCTCGCCGCCTTGGTTTCGAGCGTGACCGGCGCCGTGCTTCTCTGGTGGGCCGCGACCAGAATGCTGGTGCCGGAAAATTTCGCGGCGACCAGCCGTTACAATCTGCGGCTCTATCTATGCTTTGCCGTCCCGGTATTTTTGTTAATCTTTTTAATTGCTTCGACGATATTCGTCGGTCTTGCCAGCCGGATCATTACGGACGAAGACCGCGAGTGGCTGGCTCGGTACGGAGCCTGGATTTTGATTACCAGCGGTGTCTGGATGGCGGCCAATGCTTTAGTTCTGATCGCCCCGAGCGGATTTGAGCAGTTGATCTTTTTGTCATCGGACGTGACCGGCTGGCCGAAATTGGAAGCATCGATCGTTTCGGCGATCGGAATAATCTCCGGCGTGCTGTCGCTCGGCGGCGGATTTTCCGGAAAGTCGCTGGTCAAAAACGAGCCTCGCCAAAGCAAAACCTCGAAGATTCTGGCAATCGCCCCAAAACCCGCGGCTGTCGTGTTTTTGATTTTTATTATCGTCGGGCTAGCGTATCTGACGACGATTGTCTTGTATTACGCCGGCAAGGCTATTGCGTCCTCCGCAACCGGTTCGTCGCTTGGAGATATGAATGCGCACCTGCATAAGGACGTGCTTTACGGCTCGTCGATCCTATATCTGTTCATCGCGCTGGCCACTCTTTTGATTATCGGCCTGATCATGGCCTGCTTCGTCAACGTCAATAAATTTTCCCTCCACGGCGCATATCGAGACCGTTTGATCAGAGCTTACCTAGGAGCGTCGAACTTCTTCCGCCAGCGCAATTCGTTTACCGGCTTTGACGATTCGGACAATCTCCAGCTTCACCGGCTGTGCGGGCAACGGCCATTTCACGTAATAAACGCCACGCTCAATCTGGTCAGCGGGAAAAATCTCGCCTGGCAGAATCGAAAGGCGGCGTCGTTTACGATGTCGCCGCTCCACTGCGGAAGCTGGCTGCTAGGCTATCGAAATTCGAACGAATATTGCCGCAACGCGAAATTGGGCAACTGCGAGAGCCTTGACGTTTGCAACAAAATTGGAAAAAGATGCGCGAACCTTGACGATTGTAAGCTGCCCGGCAAGGCCCTTCGGCTCGGAACGGCGATGGCCATTTCGGGCGCGGCGGCCAATCCGAACATGGGCTACTACTCGTCGTCCGTCGTCACGTTTCTGATGTCGCTGTTTAATATCAGGCTTGGCTGGTGGCTGGGAAACACGGGTTGTGCAGGTTCCGACTATGACTGGTTCGGAAGCGGAAAGCTGCGTTTTTTTGAAAAGGCCAGCCCGTCGGTCGCCGTGTTCCCGTTGCTCAACGAGACGCTCGGGCGGACGGATGAGGACAAACGATTCGTTATGGTCACTGACGGCGGGCATTTTGAGAATCTCGGTCTTTACGAAATGATTCTGCGCCGATGCAAGTTCATTATCCTGAGCGACGGTGCTGCCGATCAGGATTTCAAATTCGGAGAGATTTCCAACGCCATTCAGAAATGCAAAGTTGACCTCGGCGTTGATATAAAATTCCCGGACGGGGGAATAAGCATATTTGCCCGCAATAGCCCTGAAATAGTTGGTATCCATAACGCTCGATTCTCGATCGCTGATATTACCTACCCGGAAAAGGACGACAACGGCGACAATCTGACCGGCTGTTTGCTTTATACGCGACCGGCCTATTACAAAACCGAACCGACTGACATCAAGCACTATGCTGATGAGAATCAAACCTTTCCACACCAGTCGACCGCCGATCAAATGTACGACGAGAAACAGTTCGAGGCGTACCGCGGCTTAGGCTTTTTAACAATGCAAGAAATAATCGGCACGAGCAAACCTGGCAGTTTGCTTGATTTAATGGGTTTGATTCGATCCCAATCGGGCCCTTTGACCTGACCAATGCGTGTCACCGCAGACCCTGCCCGTATTGCTCGGTGCCGAATGAGCCGATTCCCTTCAGGCGAAAGGCAAAGACGAATTTGTTTTCTTTTCTAACGCCCACATTGAAGGTGTAATACTGTAGCGACAGCGAGCAGCAGTCGTAGGCGTAGCCGACGGTGTAGAGGGTGCTGATGCGAGATGATTGGCCCAGGGCGCGACGGTTTTCGAAGTCGAAGAAGAATGACGCACCACCGTAAAGACCGTGTTCGCGGTTGCCAACGAAGAGCGATGGGCTCCATTGCGAGCCGCGCAAGGTTCCGGCCTCTTTGCCGCCCGGGGCGGCGTATTGCGCGAGCGACGGGATGAGCGTTATGGCCCGGGTATAGTAAAAGGTTTGAAAGAGCTTGAGAAACGACGAATCATACCCGACGGTCGCCGAAATCGCCCGGAGGCCGTCGCCATGAAGTCCATAATCAAGACGCGTGTTTACGAACACGGTCTTTTGAGGACGGTATGTTGCGTCGATGCTCAGCGGCGCAAAACGCCTCGGGACCCCGCCGAAGGTATAAAAACTGAGTACCGTTATCGGCTCGATCTGATTGCGCCGCCCGGGAATCAGTGCTCCGCCAAACGTCTTGTCGAAAAAATATTTTCCGCGAACCGTCACGCTAAATATCTCATACGGCTGGATCGAATCGGGATTTTTCTTGGCATTAGGGTCGTTCTGCAGCAGCTTTTGGGCCTCGGTTGTGACAGCCTCGCCGTATTTTCGCGTATAAAAGCGGTTGATCACGCCGAATTCGATCTCGTTGGTATTCGTCGCCGTATCTACGTAGTCAAAACGGATAATTTTGTTGAAATTATCGATACCCACAATGTACCGGTAGGTCAGGTACGGTTCGATAACGTGGCGAAACTTAAAATGATTGTCTTTTCCGTAAAAGTTTTTGGCCAATGCGACCGGACGTATGTCGAAATCGAACTCGCCATATTTTCGGATCAAGTCATTGCTTACAACACGACGCAAACTATTAAACGAATTCGAATAATAGGTGACCCGCATTGCTGCCGTCGCGGTGAAATTAAAATATTTTGTGTGCAGCGGCACGATCAGCTGCGGATAGATATCAAAACGCTGTACGACGGCTGGGGTAACTACGGGATCGGTACCGGTCATCTTCCGATACAGAGCGACACTATCTACATCTTCGCGACGTGACACGCCCTCGATACTTGTTTTGAATGAGAAATATGCACTATCAAAAAACGGCAGCCTCGACGGACGTTTTTCGAAGCTGAGACTCGGGAGATTGCGTGTCTTTTCGCGGACGTTCGGTATCGAAATGACCTGCGAGCGGGCGAGCACATCGAGAGTGTAGTCGTTCCAGCTCTTGTTAATAAATACCTGCGAGGTTTCTATCGGAGAGATGATCTGCTGTATTCCGTCGGAAAATTCCTGCCGAAACGCCAGGCTCGATGTGAGCCTAACATCAACTGAGGCGGTGAAGCCATTTGGAAAGTAGTGAACACCATCCGCATAAATGGTCGATCCACCCTGATCGGGATGGGCCGCATCCGCTTTATGGCCGAGCGCCCTGTCCTGTACCGCGAAAAATCCAAAATTGAAATAAGAGCGTGAATTCGCACGAGTTCTAAAATCCAGGCCGTAACCGAAACCTCGCGCCGAATAAATGTCCGCACGGAGCGTGACGTCAGCCGAATCGCCAAGTGTCCGGTAATATGCGGTCGAAAGCCGCACCCCCTTTCGCTGAGAATAACTGATGGTCGGTGTCAGGAAGCCTGAGCTTCGGTCCTTTTGCTTGATCGGGATAGAGGCAAACGGAACGATCAATATGGGCACGTTCTTAACCCGAAATTTGGCCCCCCTGAGCCGCAGCTTGTCATTTGTTTTGATGTCAGCTCGGTCGGCCGTAAAGCTCCACTTTGGAACGGCTTCTTCACACGCAGTAAACTGCCCCTTCGTAATGATGACCTCGTTCAGAGCGACCCGCTCGACACGTTCGGCGGTAAAATAGATGACGGTGCCATCGTTGGTTTGATTGGTAAAACCCGTCGAGTCCTCAAATACCCCAAGCTTTGTCTTATAATTCCAAACCGCTTTTGCACCCGTTATGCGTTGATCGTCGCCCTGGTCAAAGATAACGCTGCCGGACGCGACCATTTTGTTTTCGGCCTCGTAGATGGTGATCTCATTGGCCTGCAAACGATAAATGCCATAATGAACGTCGACATTTCCGGTGCGATGGATTATCCGCTTTCCCTTTTCGCCCTCGACGACTTCCTTTTCAGAATAAACAACGATCTCGCCGTCGCCTCCCTCTTCTTCAAAGCTCGGTTTCTTTTTAGGCTTTGGGGCGGTAATGCGCTGTTCAGCCGACACGGGGTTTATGTTAGGCGTATCGGTGATGGGATTTGAGACCTGCCGCTCGACCGGGTTTGTTTGCTGCGCGAAGGTCGAAAAGAGGGGCGAGATGGCGGATAAAGCAAGAATTGTAAGGATTCGAAACCGCATTAAATCAATAAGTTAGTAGTTTGATGCTAACACGAAACCAAATAAACAATAAAGCCTTGTGTTAGACTAA
>JAYVDQ010000085.1:0-4467 GCA_043749325.1 Chloracidobacterium sp.
GTCAGATCAACGCGTGTGGCAGCGATGCCGTCTGTATCGACAATAAACGTCAAGAGGTAAGTGCCTCTTACTTCCTATCCCGTGAGTTTCAGGAGACGGGCTTCTTCGCCATCCGTATGCAGCGCGCCGCGTTCGGTAAGTTCTCGAACGACGCGGCGAAGCGCATCTCTTATCTGCAGTTCCTGCATGACGCTCAGACGGTAGGGATGAACTTTGTCGATGGAGTGTCCGGAGCTGACCAGATCCTGGAACAGAATAAGACCGCTTACGCGCAAGCGATTGTTACAAGTCAGGACTTCATCTCGCGGTATCCGACCTCGCAGACGGCGGCAGAATTCGTTGACGCACTCTTTGCCACGGCAGGCGTCACACCAACGAGCACGGAACGGCAGGATGCAATCAGTGTCTTTGGCAGCGGTGATACGGTAGGACGCGCCGCAGCTTTACGAAAAGTGGCGGAGGCGGATTCGACAAAAACGGCCGAACTTCGTCCGGCATTTGTATTAATGCAATACTTCGGCTATCTCAGACGCAATCCTACCGAATTGCCGGACACAAGTGATGCCGGCTATCAGTACTGGCTGAACCGACTCAACAGCTTCAGCGGTGACGGCATAACGTCGGGAATGGTTAAGTTTTTTATTACTTCCGCTGAGTATCGTGCGAGATTTGGTGCCTCGACAACGCCGACGCCTACAATCGGGAATGTAACGGTGTCGGGACGCATTCTGAGCTCCGATCTTCGCGGGCTGCGCAACGCCACGGTGTCAATGACCGATTCGAATGGTATCGTTCGAACCGCTACGACCAGCTCGTTTGGGTTTTTCTCTTTTGCGGACGTTGCGGGCGGGCAGACTTATACATTTAGAGTGGGGTCAAGGCTCTTTCGATTTAGCCCCAGGACGGTGACCGTCAATGATAATCTGACGCTGCCGGATTTTGTGGGACTTGAGTAATGTCCCAAAGTTTTTGAAAGCTAAACGTAGTGTCCTAATCCGTGGTGCTGTTAAAAAAGATCTTTATTCTTTTTCTTGGTCATTATAAAAAAGGAGGCAAAGAAACAGATGCCACAAATGATCTTGATCGTTTGATTTTCCACGAAAATCGCTACTGGGAGACTTATTACTAAAACAAACAATCCAAAAACGACATATCGACCATCTAGTGGTGAATTGATAGCAATGTCATCGTAATCTTCTGCTTCGTCGTCTTTTTCCATCACTTTTTTGTCTTTCGGCTCCATATATAAAAGCTACCAAGAGCAAGGATAAAGGGGAATTGGTTCGCACCACAGGTTTAGGACACTACCAAATACGAACCTCTTGCTGCACTTCTAGATATTTACCCCGTATTCGTGATACTTTTTTACTTTGTATCTCATCTTTTTGCATTTCTAAATTACACGCATTAAATGGACGAAATCGTAAACGAAACGGTCGAAACTCCCGAACAACCTACGGCCGACACGCCGGTAAAATCTCTTTCCTGGAGCCAATTTCTCGAAACCGAGCAGGCCGTCCGCGTGATCTATCTGATATTTGGATTTCTGGCGATCCTGATGGTGATGACGTTTTTGCAGACGCGGACCGACGCGATCTGCTGCGGCGATTGGGATGGCTATTATCACATCAAATGGTCGTCGATGCTGTGGGAAAACTTTCGTCACGGCAAATGGCTGCCGACATTTGAATGGCTGCCGCTAACCGTCCTAAATCCAAAAGATTACGCCGATCATCATTTTCTCTTTCATCTCCTGCAGATCCCATTTTTGTGGTTTTTCCAACCGGTCACGGCGGCTAAGGTCGCGACCGTTTTTTACGCAACACTTGCCATTTTCTCGATCTACTGGATGCTGTTCCGCTATGGCGTCAAACATCAATTGATCTGGCTGGCGGCGATAATGACGTGCTCGAACGCCTTTTATTACCGGATGAATATGGGCAAGGCCCCGCCATTGACCATCATAATCACGGTCCTTGGGGTGCATCTGCTCTTTCAGCGAAAGTACGTCTGGCTTCTGCCGCTGATGTTTGCGTTCGCCTGGACGTATAGCCTGTTTCCTCTGCTGCTTTTTGCGGCGATGATTTGGGTGTTTATCATCGCCTGGAACGAACGCCGGTTTGAATGGCGGCCGCTGGCATACACGGTTGTAGGCCTCGTTCTCGGCAATATTATAAATCCGTATTTTCCGAATAATCTGTATCTCTTTACTGAGCATTTCACGGAAAAATTCAAGATCGGCAGTGATTTCGTCGTTGCCGTTGGGGGTGAATGGTACCCGTACACCGGGATGGAATTGCTGATGAATTTCCCCATCGCGTTGCTCGCGATGCTTATCGGCTACATTCTGTTTGTCCCGCGCAGCAGTAAGCTGCCTGAAAAAGCGGCATTTTTCCTGGCGTTTACGACGATCCTGCTCGCCGCGCAGTTTAGGTCAAAGCGCTTCGCCGAGTATTTTCCTCCGTTTGCGATCCTTTACGCGGCGTTTGCGTGGAATGCCTTCACCGCGCCGAAGAGTGCCGAATTGCCCGACGAATTCAAACGCGATATCGACCCGTATCTCGACGCGACAAAACCGACCGAGCGCGAGGCGGCGTGGAATTTGGCCCGTCAAATGTCCGTCTGGGCTATTGGTATTTTGCTGTGTATTTTTTGGCTCTATAACCTCGTCGGGCTGCATAAATGGGGGTTTGACGAGGCCGGGATGATCGACAATATCACCACCAATGAGAAGGGCGACACATATCGCCGCGCGATGCAGTGGGCGACCGGGCTCGACGAGACCGGTGCCGAAAATATCCCAAAAGGAGAGAGAATTTTTAACTGCACATGGGACGATTTTCCGAAATTGTTTTTCTACGATACCAAGCATACGTACGTCTACGGCCTTGATCCGAACTACCTCTACTCGCAGAATCCGGAGCTTTACAAACTGCTCAAGGATCTGACCGAGGGCAAGATTGACGATCCGGCACCGATGATCCGCGATAAATTTGGAGCCAACTACATCTTTGCCGACGCCAAAGAGAACACTGATATGATCGCCAAGGCCCTCGAAAGCGGCTGGGTCGAGACCGTTTACGAAGACGACGAAGCTCGGCTTCTAAAGATCCGTGCCCAAAAGGGGGAGGCTCCCGACGCTGCCAAAGACGAGTCAAACGAAACGCCAGAGGAGAAAAAGATCCTCGACGACGAGGAACGTAAGGATCGCGGTAACCTTAACGCGAACTTTGACGATAACGATGAAAACTAGAAGAGGAGAAGAGGTAAAAAGGAGAAAAGGAGCGAAGGCCATTCGCTTTGCCTATGGTTTGTTTCTGCTTTCATTAGTGGCGTTCACCGCCGGATGCGGAGCGAATGAGGGGATCCTCAAATCCGGCAAAGAGACACCGCAGACGAATGCCGAGAGCAGCAAGTCTTCGTTTGAAAAAGATCTTGAAGCGATGCGGATCGCTGATTTCGTGTACGTGTATGTTCTGAGACGAAAAGACGGCGGGAAGATCGATGCAGAGGATCGAGGCGTGATCAAGATGCATACATCGCTCGCCAACCGCCGTGTTGCGGCCGACGATGATAAGGCATTCATTATAGGATCGAACGTTCAGCTTCCGCCGCAGAATATGGCTGCTCTCTATGATCGTTTTGCGGTCGAAAACTATTCGCCGCCGCCAGCCGTCAATTCCAATACGAACGCAAATGCTAATAAATAGCGTATATTATTAGAGCCATGTCCGAACCAAGCCAGCCGGAAAACGAAACGAAGATGAGCAAGCAGACGATCCGCGAACGCCAGCAGACTGCCCGCCGCGTCTTTCTCGATCCGTCGTCGCCGTCGGTTCGCTCGATCGTCCGTGTTGTTGTCATTACGCTGCTGCTCCTTTTTATCGCGGGATCCGTCCGAAATATTATTAATAGCATCGCGTCGCTGGTATTTCTGGTCATTTTATCTGTGTTTTTCGCATACCTGATCGATCCTCTTGTAAAGCTCATTCGCCGGCCGTTTAAGGAACGCAACATAGATAAATTCATGCCGCGATCCATCGCGATCGTCATTGCGTACCTTTTTGTTTTTACGGTTGTGGGCATTGCGATATCCAATATTGCACCTCGCGTCGTTGAGCAGGCAAAGGAATTTGGAGAAAACCTGCCGACATACGGGACCGCGTTTCGCGACCGGGCGAAGGAGCTGAACCAGAGATTTGACCGCCTGCGGATCCCCGACGAAGTGCAGGCCGAACTTAACAAAAAGGTTACCGATATTGGCAGTTACATAACATCGGCGGTCGGCAGCTTTGTTCTGATCTCGGTAACGTATCTCCCCTGGTTTCTGCTGGTGCCGATCCTTTCGTTTTTCTTTCTAAAGGATGTAAACAAATTTCGTCTTGGCGTTTTGCGAATGTTCCCGGCTGGCCGCTTGCGTTATCGTGCCGAATTGGTAATGGCCGACGTCAACACGACACTTGCGGC
>JAYVDQ010000086.1:0-7134 GCA_043749325.1 Chloracidobacterium sp.
ACATAAAAAAGCCCGGTGCGGTCAAGCTCCGGGCTTTTTTTAATTCTGACATCGATCTTACCAGCGATCGCGTCCACCGCCACCGCCACCGCCACCGCCCCCGCCACCGTAACCGCCACCACCGCCACCGCCGCGGCCCCCACGATCTTCGCGTGGCTTGGCTTCGTTGACCTTTATCTCACGGCCGCTGACTTCCTGGCCGTTGAGTTCGGCTATGGCCTTTTCGCCATCTTCCTGATTGGCCATTTCGACGAAGCCGAAACCGCGCGAGCGGCCGGTTTCGCGGTCTTCGACCACGGTGGCCGATTCGACCGCGCCTATCGAGGCGAAAAGCTCTTCGAGCTCATGGCTCGATGTCTGAAATGAGAGATTACCGACATAAAGTTTCATTGACATAATAATTTTTACCTTTTCCCGCCAGGGAATATTAAGAGAAGTATCGAAATCGGATAGGGGCTTAAAAGTTACGGTCGGCTTCTAAGGAATCGCGGTTCGAGTGCCCATATGAGCTACTTCAAAAAAACCAAATAACAACCAACCCTCGAACTTACCTTACGCCGTCGAATAAAACTTTTTTCAATCGGGGCGCACCACCGTTGGTGCGCGAGAGCAGGATTAACAAAAAACATGATGCACGGTTTTGCGAATACGCGCAAATCGAGCTTTTCAATTCGGCCGTCAGAATAAAGAAAAAAATCGAGGTCGCGGCACGTAGATAATATCCAAAAAAATGAATCCGTTTTTACATCCCCTGCGAACATGACACTGAATCGGTGCTAACAATTTATTTGTCATTTATATCAAACAGGCGTAAGATCACTTGGATATAAAAAGACTGTTAAACTCCCGTGGTTTGATGAAAAGGGCTCCCCGCTTCTTATTTCATTATATCGGGCCGCAATCTGCGGCTATTTAAGGCATCGAAACAGACGGGAAAGCCATAGGGATAAATATGAATGAAAAGCACAGGTTGTCGCAAATTTCGGCTGTATATTTCAATTCCAGCCGACGTCAAACCGATTCGGGACATGCGTTATGTGTTGTAAACAGATAAAACCGGAGGTTACTCAAAATGAAACGCTTCTTCTATCTACTTATACTGGCATCTGTATTTGCCATGACGGCTCTCGCCCAGGCCGGCAACTCCACTTCTGAAATCAAGGGGAAGGTCACCGACCCTAACGGGGCTGTGGTAAGCGGCGCGACTGTCACGGCGACGGACGCGGACAAGGGCGTTGGCCGTACCACAACAACGGACGGTGACGGCATCTACCGTTTCTTAAATCTTGCGCCGGGAACATACAATCTTCGCGTTCAGGCAACCGGTTTTAGCACTCTGACCAGGAGCGCGGCTCAGGTGACTGTCGGCCAGACGCTGGATCAGGATTTTGCGCTCAAGGTGGGCAATGCGTCGGCAACCGTCGAGGTAAGCAGCAATCCGGCGTTGATAGAGACCGACAGATCGCAGCAATCAACTACCATAAACGAGCGTTATATCCGTGAACTGCCGATTGACCGCCGCGATTATCTGACATTCACATTGCTGACGCCGGGCGTGGTCGATTCGAATGCCCTGGCCGATAACTCGGACTTTCGCGTCGCTCAAACGCCGCAGAGCGGCATTTCCTTTTACGGCAATAACGGCCGCGGCAACAGCATCACCGTTGACGGCGCCGAGGCCAACGATCAGGGCGGCGGCGTCCGGTCCACTCTAAGCCAGGAGGCGGTGCAGGAATTTCAGATCAACCGCAGCAATTACAACGCCGAGCTTGGCGGCGCGAGCGGCGGCGTCATCAATATCGTTTCAAAAACCGGAACAAATAATATCCACGGCAGCGCGTTTGGTTATTTTCGCAATCAACGGCTCGACGCGGGCGATCCGTTTGCGTATGTTTTGACGGGTAACACGCTTGCCCGCGTCAAGCCCCCTGCCAACCGGCAGCAAGTGGGATTTACGGTCGGCGGGCCGGTCAAAAAGGAAAAGACCTTTTTCTTTGGCGGTTACGAAGGTCTGCGGCGGCGCGAATCCTCGACCGTCTCGGTGCTGACCGATCTTAGAATTTTTCAGCCTACGGCCGCTCAGGCCGCGATTATCAGCGGTCTTGCAACGCAAGCCAATCAAGCTCCGATCACATGCTTTACAGGCCAGGCGCCGGTTACGCCGGCACAGTGCGCCGCCTCGCTCCAGACAACGCTGACGGCAAAACAAAGCACCCAGGACCTGTTCCGCAATAACAGCGGGGTTTTTCCTTTTACGGGAAATTCTAATGCGCTTTCGCTGAGGGTTGATCACATAGCAAGTGCGGCAAACACTTATTTTTACAGATACAGCTTTACAAAACGCAACGACGGCAATCAAGCCATTCGCGCTCTGGTCGGTTTTTCGCGTTCAAACAACACCGATTCGGTTGACCATAATTTTGTCGGAGACTGGACGCATATTTTTAATCCGAATGTGATCAACGAAGTCCGGTTTCAGGCCAACTATAACAAGCTGAACGTCGTCTCCGGCGATGTGAACGGCCCCGAACTGAACGTGACCGGTTTCGGATTCTTTAACCGCGACATTTTTCTTCCGGCGTATAATATTGACCGCCGGTTTGAGCTGGCCGATAACCTGACCTATGTCAGCGGCTCGCACCGCATGAAATATGGTGCCAGCGTTCTTTTGCGAAGCGGATTTTTCGACGATAAGACATTTTTCAGCGGGCGTTTTGGGTTCAGCGTGCTGCCGGGAGCGTTGGTCAGCCCGCAGCTTGCCACGACGACAATAAATCAGCTCCAGGGTCTTGATCAGGGTCTGCCGACCTCATACCAGCAGGGGTTTGGCGACGGCATCGTCGGTGCAAAAATTCCGTATTACGCCTTTTACGGGCAGGATACATGGAACGTAAATTCGAAGCTGACATTAAATTACGGGCTTCGTTATGAGATCGATGTCCGCAAATCTCCACTGCGGACATATCACGGAAACGTGGGACCGCGAGTGGGGCTTTCGTGGGATCCGCTTGGGAATAAGAAAACGGTGGTTCGCGCCGGTTATGGGCTGTTTTACGCCCAGATCCCGTTTGTAATCGATTATGTCGTCAATTCGCTGAACGAAATTAACGGCAAGCGGCAGATACCACAGGTTTTGACGACGTTTAATGCCGCCAATCCGACCATTATCAATGGCCCCGTCAATATCTTTCGCACGTTGCGGGCGCAGGGGGTCATTGGCATTCCGACCACGTCGCGAACGATCACGCCGGCCGATCTGGCACAATTTGGCATTGTTGTCTCGCAATCCGGCACACGCAACCCATTGACTGTGCTGTTTCGTTCCGACCCGACATATCGTAATCCCCGTGCCCAGCAGGCCAGCATCGGCATCGAACAGGAATTGGCACCCGGCTTTAGCCTCGGTGTCAGCTATACATGGGCGTTGACGCAGTTTATCACGCGTGCCCGCGACATCAATTTGCTTGACCGGCCGATCGGCCCACGCGGCATACGAGAATATACGGCGGCGTCAGGGTGTACGGGAGCCGCTATCCTAACATGTTTTCGTGATCCGACACTTTTCCAGGAGATCATTTACGAATCCGCGGCGTCGGCCAATTATAATGGCCTGGTCATTGAGGTTAACAAGCAGTTTGGCCGGAATGTTGCGATTGCGGGCAACTACACTTACAGCAAGGCCTATGATCAGGTGACGGACTATAACAGTGATTTTCGTGCCAATGACCAATTGAATGAGAGAGCGGAGTATTCGCTCTCGGCATTTGACCAGCGGCACAAATTTGTCGTTTACGCCGTGCTTCACAGCGATTCGAAGAATGGTTTTCTTCGGGATTGGACATTGACGCCTATCTTTCGAGCCAACAGCGGCCGTCCTTTTAATCTGCTCGCCGGAGCCGATGTTAATGGCGACCGGAGCACCAACGGTGACCGGCCTCTGCTGGTCGTAAACGGCGTAACAAGCGGCTCTATTGGCCGCAATATCGGAAAGGGGCCGAGTTTTTCGACCTTTGATATGCGTGTCACGAGAAAGGTTAGGTTTAACGAGAAAGTGAGCCTTGATCTGACAGCCGAGGCGTTTAATCTCCTTAACCGGCTAAATTTCGCGGCGGTCAACAACACCGTTGGCTCCACATTTGACCGGACGCAAAACGTCACCGGTTTGAGAAATGTCAGTCCGAGTACGCCGCTTGGCTTTACATCGGCATTTGACGCCCGTCGCATCCAACTGGGATTGAAACTGAGATTTTAGTTTTACACGCATAATAATTGTCTTTACCAATTTGGCGGGATTCGATCCCGCCTTTTTTGTGGCTGACTGTCTGGTTAAGCAATTGACTGGAACCGTAGGCTGTCGTTATTCGTATCATTTCGTGATAGATTCAAAAAAATCCAGGCGACGACGGCCTGATACAACGATATGTTTTGCCCTAATTGCGGAATAGATGAAAAACAGCCAAATCAGTTTTGCCGTGCGTGCGGCACCAACCTGCTGCCTGTGCGTGAGGTGGTCGAGCGGCCTGACGATGTCACGGCCTCGGCTATCACTGCCCGCGAAGAGATCGGCCGCGCCGTCGCCGCCAAGATCCGTGAAACGCAGACTATTTACGATCTAAAAAAGGTCGCCGAAGATGTGCTGCCGGAGATCGAGAAATTTCTCGAATCGCCTGAGGAAAAGCGTGTACGCAGAATCCGGCTAGGGGTTCTGATCGCCTTGATCGGGCTGGGGGCAACTATAGGATTTCTACTTGCATCGACTGCCGACCGGGGCATCATCATCATGATGGCACCCGCTCTGGCAACACTCTTTATAGGAATTGCTTTTATTGTAAACGGCATTTTCTTTACAGTTACAAAAAAGGCAATACCTGACAATACGACCGACGCCGATCGCCAGCGGGAACTGGACGCCAGCACATCCGGCCTCAAACTGCCCGAGCCCGCGAGCCTGTTTTCATCAGTAACCGAAAATACGACACAGCATTTAAAAGAAAAACAGCCGATTCCACGGGCCTGAGATTGGCTAGCCATTCGCGGTTTCCAACAGTTTTTTGATATCGGTTATCGATTCTCTCGCCGCTTTTTCACCCAACTCAATAAATTCCGGCCGCTTGCCGATCTGATCGAAACGGAGGTGCTCAATTTGCGGCTCGATAACAATGTCGGCATTTGCCTGCTCGCTTTTGGCTTTTGACTGAATGAGCGAGAGTGCGGATTGGATCATGATGCCCAAGCCCGTCCGCGAATTTGTCCGAAATGTGGCACCGCATGCCAGCAGATCGACCGCGATGACGATATCGGCTCCCATTGCTCGCACCGTGTCAACAGGCATCGGCGACGTGACGCCGCCATCGACCAGCATGCGTCCCTGTTCGTCATGCACCGGAGCGAAAATGCCGGGTACCGCGCAGCTTGCGCGTATTGCAAGGACAATATCGCCATTTCCGCTTAGCACCACCTCTTTGCTACAGCCTAGGTCGAAGGCGATGGCAGAGAACGGGATGGTAAGGTCTTCGAATCGAGTGACAGGGAGATGACGTCCAATAAACTTGCCCATCGGGGCATTTGAGAGCATGCCGCCAAACGCCAATGAGGGCCGCATCATGTTCGCATAGCCGACCTTTTCCGACATAGCCACTATCTCATCGACCGACATCCCGGCAGCCATAGCCCCGCCAATTATCGCCCCGGCCGACGTGCCGGCGATCATATCGAAAGTGATGTTGTGTTCCGCAAGTACCTTTAGCACGCCGATATGAGCAAAACCGCGTGCTCCGCCGCCGGAGAGAGCCAGACCGATCTTTTTACGTGTCATAAGAATTTAGCCCACGAAATACGCGAAACAAACGAAACCATGACCTTTGGATCTGGTGATCAATCGTCGAAGATCCAACGAATTCCTATTTTAGTGTTTTTCGTGTGTTTCGTGGGCAATATTTTCCGATTGATTTTAGCTGTTGTATATGAAAAACTTAATTTCCAACAATGACCCCTCAGGAATCATTTTCATCCGTCTATGACCGAACCGTGTCAGATCTCGCCGCTGGCAGCGACGTGTGTCCGGTTTGTTCCCGATCGGTTCGCGACGAATATGTGGCTCTCAACACGCTGCCGGAGGACCTGCAAAAGCTGATCCAGGCGAACGCTCCCGATACAGGTGAGATCACGGAGGTTTGCGAACGATGCGCCCGGCTATTTGAGCGAGCCAAAGACCAAATAATCAAAGACGCGGCCATGCAAAAGGATGGCTCGCACGTGCTTTCGACGCCGCTCCGGCTGGACGCGGACGAGCGATTTACCGGCAAGGGCGTGACCATCGCGTTTCTCGATTCGGGCTTTTACCCGCATGTCGATCTGACAACGCCCGAGAATCGGATCCTTGCCTATCGGAGCCTTTTGGACGAAGACGGCGATATGTCGTCACTTCTGGAGCCAGATGTTGCGAGTTGGCACGGGATGATGACCTCAGTCGTTGCGGCGGGGAATGGTTCGCTCTCTAACGGGTTTTATCGTGGCATCGCCCCCGAGGCTGATGTAGTTCTCGTCAAACTCGCTCGAACCGGACGAATTAGCGAACAGAATATTCAGGACGGATTGGAATGGGTCCTGGAAAATCGGGAGAAATACGCCATAAAGATAGTCAATATTTCGGCGGGCGGCGACGATGAAGCAAGCTATCTGCACGACCCGCTTTCGCAGATAGTCGAAGAGTGTTCCGCAGTCGGTATCACGGTCGTCTGCGCCGTGGGCAATGCCGGGCATCTCCCCAATCACCCGGTTTTTCCGCCGGCCAGCGCACCGTCGTCGATAGCCGTCGGCGGACTCGATGACAATAATTCGATCAATCGCGCAAGACGCGGAATGTACCGTTCGTCCTACGGGCCGACCGTCGACGGCCTGCAAAAGCCTGAGGTAATAGCGTCGTCCATCTGGGTACCCGCGCCGATCCTGCCAAATACGCCCACGGCCCAGCAGGCCGAGCTTCTCGAAAGACTCGACAAGAGCGGCGATGCGGATCTGCACGAGATAATCCGCGAAAATCGAGGCATCGATCCAGAGCTTGAGGCCGCCCTTGACCGTCCGGTTCACAGCATCCGGCAGATCATAACGCTCAAAATACGCCGTGAAAATGTA
>JAYVDQ010000087.1:0-6653 GCA_043749325.1 Chloracidobacterium sp.
AACGGTAAATGTCGCAATTCCAAGATAACGGCTTTCATATCTTTTCCTTTTAAAAGTCGGGTTTGAATAGCGATACAAATAACCGCCGCCAATCGTGAAGTATTTATTGACCTTTTTGGTAATCAACCCGCCGATCCGTGCATCGGTTGTAGTTTTGACATCATTACCCAAACGCCCGAACACCCAAATTACGGCGTTCAAATCTTTTTTCTTGTTCAAAGGAATAATAAACTGTGTATCATTCCAAAGTTGAAAATCCGTCTCGAAAGTCGTAGGTGTAGTTTGGGCAAAACCCGCCGAAACCAACAAAAAACTACTTATTATGCCAAAGAGCAAATGTTTTAAATTACAAATCTTTATCATTACTAATAATACGCAACTCCGACTACGTTACCACGTCCTCGCGGTGCGGGAAGATCAGCGAGAAAATGATCGACGCAGAGATAACCGACAGGATAAATCCAAGCGAGTATGAGATCGGGAACTTTCCGCCGAACAGATCATTCAACCAGACCATCTTTAGTCCGACAAAAACCAACACTATCGCCAGGCCGTATTTCAATAAATAGAACTTGTCGATCATGCCGGCAAGCATGAAATACAACGACCGAAGGCCAAGTATCGCAAATATATTCGAAGTTAAGACGATAAACGGCTCACTCGTTACAGCAAAAATTGCGGGAACGCTGTCAACCGCGAATATGATGTCCGTTGCCTCCAAAAACAGCAAGGCAATGAACAGCGGAGTTGCATGCCAACGACCCGCGGCTTTTAGAAAGAAGCTCTTGCCGTCGATGGTATCCGTGACCGGCATGAACTTTCGAAAGATTCTGATCAACAGATTCTTTTCCGGCTTGATCTCTTCTTTGCTCGTAAAAAACATCTTAATGCCGGTGATTATCAGAAACCCGCCAAATAGGTATATCACCCAGTGAAATTGCATTAGTGCCGAGCCGAGCGCGATAAAGATCGCCCTGAACACAAGCGCTCCCAGAATGCCGTAAAACAGTACGCGGTGCTTATACTTTGCCGATATGCCAAAGTAGCTGAATACCAGCACAAAGATGAAAATGTTGTCCACCGACAGCGAATACTCGAGAATATAGCCGGTCAGGAATTCGAGCGTCGAAGTCTTGGCGACCTCTGCCCCAAAATTCATCGATGTGTACTGATAGAAGCCACCGGCGAAAACCATCGCGAGTGCGACCCATACCGCGCTCCAGATTGTAGCCTCCTTAAATGAAACGACATGTTCCTTTCGATTGAAAATGCCGAGGTCTATGGCGAGTATAGCCAACACAAAGGCCATAAACCCGGCGTAGAACCACCAATATTCTGTAAAGGGAAATAGCGTCATAATGAATCCTTGTAGTTAATGACTGAGCTCCAACTCAGTTGCGATGCGGGCGAGCAGTTTCCGTTCTTCTGTGCAAACGCGGCGGCTACTACCCAAAAATCCGAGCATTCCACCGGATACTTCCGCAACTTTCGCGCAGTAAGAAACAAGGTTGCGCTTGCTGATTTCACGCTGCTCCGGCGGCAATGTTTGCAGCAGCGCGCTAATCACGCGCAATGTGCGCTCAAAGAACTCTTCCGTCGGTCGCGCGTTGAGCCATTCGCTCAAACACTCGTAAGCCGTACTGCCGAATTCGATGCCGCGAGCCTGCGCCGCTTCCAAAATAAGCGTTCGTTCGTGTTTGGACACGCTTCCTTCCGCCCACGCGACTTGTATGAGCGGAACCAGATACAGTAACGAGATAGTTGCCGGAGTGTAGCCCAGTTCCTGCAACGCGCTCACAATATCCGCGTTCGTAGTGCCGAGAGCTGATACCATTTCAAGGCGTTCCCTCTCCTGAGTTTTATCTAGCTGCATTTTCTCAACAAGTTCTTTTTCCTGCTTTCGGAAATATTCTTCTTCCATCGCATTTTTGCGTTCTGTCATATTTACCTCCCTTAACTGTTTAGCCAAACCACCTGCATTTGCCGCCTTTCAGTGCCTTCAATATTGTTCCGCCGTGTAGTAACGTAAAAGTGCTCCTATTCCTTGAAACTGCATCAAACGGTCGCTGTGATTGACCACCTCAACCCAGCATCCGTATTTCTCGGCAAGGCGTATCATTTCTTCTCTGAGGTCGGTTTCTTCCGTTTCTTTTGCGCCGCATTCTGAACAGTTCGCAGATTGTCCGTATTTTTCCCCGACGTATCGGCAATTCTGGCATCTCCACCCCGTTTCCGCTTTAAAGTCCTTTGCGATTACCAGAATATCCACGCTTCCTCGTTGTAAAGACCGCAAGGTGCCGGTAATACCGACAATTCCTAAACAGTTGGCGTGAATCTCATCCATAAGTCTTTCAACGACGGCGCGTGACTCTTGCTCTTCCTCTTCGGTAAACATCGTAACCGCCATCTTGATAATATCGGATAGTTGGTCGCCGCCGGATGTCGAGATTGAGTCAACTAATTTGTCCGCCAAATGTTTCGGCAATAGTTGCTTTATTTGTGAAGTCAGACGCGGATTACCAGCCAGTATGAAATGTTTATGCCCGCCCTTGTTCATCAGCTTTTCCAAAACCTCGATCTTTTCTTTGAAGAATCTTTCCGAGTGGTGGCGGCGATGGCGTTGATACTGCTCTTTTGACCATCCGCGCACTATTCGCTCTTGCAATTGGGGACGCTCGCGCCATAATTCCTGCGTGACTTCTCCCAACGTAACCTCTAAGATTCGCGCTTTTTCCTCAGTCGAAATCAGAATCACGAAACGGTGATAAGTATCTTTGAGTTCGACCAGATGAAAGACATTCGGAAATGCTCCGACGGCAATCCAATCCGGCAGTGGCACTTGAAATTGGAGCGGTAGGAAAACCGGTTTTTCTCCGCCGCGGGCAAAAACCGCCAGGCCGCCGGACTCCCGGAGCAATTCGTTGTCAAGATAATCACAGATGCGGACAACTGCTTCTTCAAATCCTTTTAATTGCGGTTTAGCCAGAGTTTTTCTTAAAAGACTGATGCGATTCTGAAAAAAATCCCGATTGGCAACTCCGCCGTTTTGTAAATTTAAATAGCAGCTCATGACTACGGCATCCGTTTCTTCCATTGTTGCCAGTTCTCGTATTTGATTTTGTAGTTCCTTCAAATCCATATTCTATTTTTCCTCCAAGGTTCTGTTGCCTCTATTTTTGTTCGGACGATTGCGAGCGAAGTCAATTTCATATAATTAATCTCCTATCGTTAAAGTTTTTGTCGCGGCGCGGTGATTAACGCTTCTGCTCCGACATTTTTTCGAGTGTTTCGCCTAATTTTTTGACTTCCTCGCCGTATTTCGCCCAGTCGCCCGCCCGCTGCGCTTCCTGAGCCAGTCCGTATTGCCGTCTCGCCTGTTCGAGCAGCGCAGCCGAATCGGTCGGAACGGCGGTTTGATTTTCGCCCGTGGCGATTGGCGTTTTTGTTTTATCGGCCGGATTTAGTTCGCCGCCGAACAAACTCGCCAAACTTTGGTCAAGGGTTTCACGCATCGCAATCCGGTTGTCGCTCGCCACGATGATGCGGCGCAGTTCGGGGATTCTGCCCGATTCAGCCCTGAAGTAGAGCGGCTGCACGTAAATCAAAGATTCTTTGATCGGGATGACCATCAGCGTTCCGAAAATCACGCGCGAGCCGCCCTGATTCCACAGCGCCAGTTGTCTGGAAATTTCCGGGTCCTGGTTGATGCGGGCGGCGATTTGTTTCGGACCGAAAACCAATTGCTGTTTCGGGAAACGATAGGCGGCGAGTTTGCCGTAATTTTCGCCGTCCGAGCGGGCGACCATCCACGCCGCCAGATTGTCTTTGCGCTGCGGCGTGAACGGCATCATCAGAATAAATTCTTCTTTTTGCTCGCCCGGCAGTTTCATAATCGTGTAATACGGATCCATCGGTTTGAATTCTGGGTTCGGATTCGGCGCGATCACCGGGGCAACAGGGATACGTCCAGCCGGCTTGACCGGAGCGTTCTGATTCGCGCTCTGCATCTGGGCAATCGTCCACTGGTCTTCCTTGTTGTAGAATTCCTGCGGCTTGTCCATATGATAAGTCGCAAACACGCGGCTTTGCAGGTGAAATTTATCTTCCGGGTAACGCAGATGCGCCCGCAAAGATTCGGGCATTTCCGCCAGCGGCTTCAGGGTGTTCGGGAAAATCTTCGCGTAAGTTTGGATAATCGGGTCGCTTTCGTCGGCGACATAAAGCGAAATCGAGCCGTTGTAGGCGTCAACCGTCGCTTTGATCGAGTTGCGGATGTAATTTATGCCGTCAACCGGCTGCGAATATGGGTAACGATCCGTGGTCGTGTAAGCATCGGCAATCCAGACGAGCTTGCCGTTGTTGATGACCAGATACGGGTCGTTATCGAAGCGTAAATAGGGCGCGACTTTTTCCAGACGCTCGCGGATATTGCGAACCGATAGAATTTTACTTTCAGGCGTGAAGTCATTCGACAGCAGCAGTTTCAAATCGAAATAACGCGACGCGAAAAGCATCTGATCGAAGGTCGAGCCGATTGCCAGACCGCCCGCGTCGGTGTAGCTCCGAAAAACGTTTTCCTCGCCCGCCGGATGATTAAATTCCTCGGTTTTCGTGTTGACGTAAACGCGGTCGTTCGACATTTCGCCGAAATAAATTTCCGGTCGCTCGATTTTTAGTTCCGGCACGCTCGTCTCCGGCGGAATGTTTTTGACGAACAACTCCGGCAAGCCCTCGGATGTAACTTTGGCAACCGGACCGACCGCCGCGCCGTAGCCGTGCGTAAACGTCAGATGTTCGTTGATCCAATTCCGATTCGGCAAGGTGGCGGCGTTCAATTCGCGCGGAGAAATCATCACCTGCTGCATCTCGCCGTTGATGAAGTAGCGGTCATTGTCCACCGATTGGAATTCGTAATAAGTGCGAATTTCCTGAATTTGCCCGAAGGTATCGAGCAGCGGCTGCTGATCCCACAACCGAATGTTGTTGACCGTGCGCCGGTTGTCCTCGATGTCGGCGGCGGTCAGAGCCGTATTGCCGGAAAGCTCGCGCTCCTCGACCTCGTTTAGACCAAAAGCCGTCCGCGTGGCGTTGATGTTATGTTGGATAAACGGCGTCTCCTTCGCCAGTTCGTTCGGCGCGACCGAGAACCGCTGAACCAGCGCGGGATAAATCCAGCCCGCCGCCATAGTGATAACAACCAGAGTTGCGCCCGCCAAAACCAAACGATTGGTTCGGCGGGTCATACAAACGACCGCGAAGACTGACGCCAGCATCGCCGCCGCGATTTGCGCCCAGAGCATCGGCATCGCCGCATTTACGTCTGCATAACTTGCACCGAAAAATCCCGTTCCCGAGGACAGCGGCAAATGCACGATGCTCAAATAGGTTTTCCAAGCGACGAGCAGCAAAACCGCCGCCGCCAAACCGAGTAGATGAGCGCGTCCTTTTGGCGGCAACTTAAAGTTCGTAAATTTTTGTGTCTTCCGGTCGAATTTGAAATTCGCTCCGGCGAGATACATCGCCGCCGCGCCGATTATGTTAACGGCTAAGAGCAGCAGCAGCAGGGTTGAAATCCAGTCGAGCGCGGGCAGCGTGAAAACGTAGAAAGCCACATCGCGCCCGAACAAAGGGTCGGCAGTTCCGAAAGGGACTTGATAAAAATAGCGTAGCACCGTTTCCCACGCGCCGAGCGCGATGACACCCGCCGCCAGCGCGACGAAAATCGCCGCCATCAACGGGGCGCGTCGAAGAGTCGGCAAAATTTCCGGTAAGTCGTCAAAATCAGCTAAATCATCGTGGGGCGCAGGCGCGGAAGACGCTGCCAGCCGCAAATTGAGCCACGTTAAAACGCCCGCGACGATGGCGACAATCGAGCTCGTCATTATCGTCGCCGTCCAAATCGTGCTGAAAACGCCGGCAAAGCCCATTCCCGAAAACCACAAATACTCGGTATAAAGGTAAGCGAAGGCGAACCACGCTACGACCGGTAATCCGATGCCCGGAACGATATACCTCCACCCCGACGGTTTGCCCAGGACAGTCAATTTTCGCCGTTCTTCGGGATGTTTTTCGACAACCGTTTCATCAATAATGTTAATCACCCTTTCTTCTGTATTCATTTTTATCTCCCATCGTCGTAAAATGCCGGGCATTTAGTTAAAGTGTTCTTTCTATCGGAGTTCATTTACCGGCTTGTAACTTTGTATAACCGGAGTTTCTTTGCAGGTTACATTCGCAACCCGTGTGCCGCGTTTTTTCGCTTTAAAAACACCCCGTTTTTGTTACGGCGAGAAATCTTTGAAACGCAGCTTTTATAAAGTGACCGTTACTCAACTAGACTGGCTCATTGGCCGGTTCGAGTTCCGCTCAATTGCTCCGTTCAGAATTCGAGCAATTTGCTTAACCGCGGTGATTTCCTCGTCGCAGATGCGGACGCCGCCAGAGGGGGAATTAGAATTGCCGCCCGAGGCCTCGGCGATCAGCGTGCACTGTGAGATCAGGCTATATTTCTCGTTTGCATGTTCGTCGGCGGAAAGTGTTTCCAATCCCGCTCTCAGCTTTTCGAGCGACTCCTGGAAAAACTCATCCTTTGGGCTCAGCTCCAACCAACCGAGCAGCTGGGTTAGATTTTCATTGTTCGGGTCAACGCCAAG
>JAYVDQ010000088.1:0-2755 GCA_043749325.1 Chloracidobacterium sp.
GCGGTCATGTATCTCGGCCGCATCGTCGAGCTTGCGGGCGGCAAAGAGATTTATCGCGACCCGCTGATGCCGTATACCAAAGCATTAATTTCGGCCGTACCTATTCCCGACCCCGAAATAGAGATGCGCCGTGAGCGAATCATTCTCACGGGTGACGTGCCTTCGCCGATAAATCCCCCGGCAGGCTGTCATTTTCACACGCGTTGCCCCTTTGCCATCGACACCTGCAAACAACAAGTGCCGCAGCTCGCCGAGATAAAACCGGGCCATTTCTCATCTTGTATCCGGATCAACCCGGCTCATCCAAGTATTGAGGAAAACGCCGCCGCCGGACTCGGGGCGATCGGAATATGAAAAAGAGGCTCGTCAGCGGAGCCTCTTTTTCAGTTCACCGCAAGGTTGGCCAAGCTTTTACTGAGCCGACGCGGATCGAGCCGAGTCGTTATTAGCCGCGTCACGCAGAGATTTGATCCGGTCGTGAGCGTCAATTATCGACATGAATTGCGTATTGATGACGTTCAGCACGTTGTCAGGAAGCGGTTTCTCTATTGCCTCCTGATATGCCTTTTTGGCCGAATCTTCGCCTCGTTCGCATTCGCTCAGGATCCCGCCCTCGTCATTAGTGGAAATGGCCGTTTTTAAGTCCATCCATCCACGATGGACAGCTCCCATAAAGGTTCCCGACTTTTCGGGGTCCCCGCCTAGCGATCTGACGAGCGCCTGTAATTCGCCCACAAAACGTGACCGCTCCTGCGAGCGTTCGTAAAAGAGTGTTTTGAGATTTGAGGCCGTGACGTTTTCGGCTGCGTCCCTAAAGCCCTCTTCTCCATCCTTGCAGGTTTGGATAAGGCCGTTGAGGGTCGAGATCACTTCGTCATTCGACGTAGTGGCGTTGTACGCTGGGATCGCATCGGCTGTCATTGGTGTTGTTGCTTCGTAATCGTTGATCATATTATTTACCTCCGGAATGATCGCCATCAAAAGCTCCTTTTTTAACGTTGAGACCTAAGTTGGACAGGTCTGCGACCGGCTTTTATTGGCGTCAGTTTTAACTATACGGAGTTCAATGCGTCTTGAATGTACGGAGCCGAACATAACGGTAACTATGATGTTCCCAGCGGCATTTAATAGTGATCAGCATTTATCCTCGGTTTTAGTGAAAATCAGTGTCCATTAGCCGTTTTTGCAGGTACATATTAAATTGTACTTACGGCTTGTATTTAAGAAAAGACAAGCCGAAATTACATTATTTGCGTAATTAATGAGTATTAACGGGGAAATTCCGGAAAAGGTGGTTGTGGATCGTCTCGCCGACGAGAGCGGCGTGGCTATCGTTTTTGTCGATAGTCAGGGACGCGAGATCTCCGCGTCAAACAACAATTCTATCTGCCGCAACCTCAACCCGGAGGGCAAACTGGTCGGCCAGTGTGCCGCTTTTTGCGGCACCGCTCTTGAGGAAACTGCCGAGGTTGGTGGCCCGGTTTCGTTCACCTGCCACGCAGGTTTGGAGTGTCGGGCAATTCCTATCCACAGATTGAACGGAGACCTTGTGGCGATCGTCGGCCGAACTTTCTTAATGGCTGAAAATTACCGGCGTGCAACCGAGCGTGCCATCTCCGGTGATTGGAGCCGGTTTCCGCCATCCGAGTTTTTTGAAAATATACTCCTCACCGGCTCGACGGAAATTCTGGACCAGGCTGCACGCCAAATGGAGAATCTCGCGGGCGAAGTTCCAGCCGTAGAACACGTTCCCGGTGCTGAGCCGTCCGTAAAGCTACCACTCGAATCCGCCACGCGGCCTCCAAAAAAACCCATTGCGGAAACCACGAATATTGTCGAGAAATTTAAACGCGAGATTCGCGGCAAAAAACCGGTTGACCTAATTAAATCGGAACAGAAAACGGAACCTCAACCGCCCATAGGCGAGAAACCGGAACCGGTAGCCATTAAGGAACCTGAAACGGAATCTATCCCGGAAGCGAAGCCTGCACAAGCCGAGAAACGCATGGCCGAGTCGCGGGCATGGCGGTCATTTTTCGGCTCGCTTTTGAAGATGGACTATACCAGTGCCATCGATTCGATCCTTGAGTTTCTCGCTCATCACTACGAATTTTCCGCATTGGTCTGGCTGGAAAATGTGGGCGGCAGTTTCGAAAATACCGCAACATTCGGCGAGATGAAAAACCGCAAAGTGCGTCTCGGCATTGCGCCGGACGACCCGCGTTTGATAGCTGCCTCGCAAAATGAATTGCCGCTTGAGCTTGGCGAGCGTCCTAAGGACAACTCGCCCGAAACGCATCGTACTATGCATCTATTCCCGATCGGCGTGGGCGGTGAAATATCGGCGGCCATAGCGACGCTCGACCCGATAGAGCCGGAAGCCGCAAAAAAGCAAATCGCCCGCATATGCCACTCGATCGCTTCGCAGCTCGAGATACTGCGGCTGCGAAGCGATGTCGCCCGCCGCGAACTGCTCGGTCGGGCCGTTCGACAGTTTAGCGAGAGTATCAAAACAATCGACGCCGATGATTTCTGGTTTAACCTGACACAGAATGCCGCCGAGATGCTGCAGGCCGAACGTGCCTCGCTGCTGGTTTTTGACGACCGAGCCGAGGCTCTGGAAATAAAAGCACTAATCGGGTCGAAGACAAAATTCGACGCCGCTGGGGTCGTTGGCGACAGGGTTGCGAGAATTGTCTTTGCCCGAAACGCGCCCGTGGTTGTCGCCGACGTCGCGAAGACCAGTCTTCCGCCT
>JAYVDQ010000089.1:0-8542 GCA_043749325.1 Chloracidobacterium sp.
CCGAGTTTCTTTCGGGTCTCGAGGAAGCTCAGCAGGAAGTTGCCGAAAAAGATTTCACAGAGGTGACTGATTTTGCCGGCTTCGTCCAATAAGAAAAGCATTCAGCGAACTAATCGATTCGGCCGCGATATTCGCCGCCTGCCACGTGACGTTTAGGAAGCCGCGTTCGAGATCGCTACAAAACTCGCCGGTGATATTTTTGACCCGACAATAAATATTAAACCGATGACCAGCATTCGCAGTGTCTATCGCGCTGTTGTGGTTCGGGAATATCGTTTGGTGTTCTCCTTCGACAATGACAATCTCTATCTTTTGCGGATCGGCCATCGACGAGAGATTTATCGTAACCTGGAATTATGAAAACATTTGCCTTAGTATCTGTATTTTTCCTAAGCAGCTCCATTGTTATCGCTGCCCAAAACAAAACGATTGTCCTTGTCCGCCACGCTGAAAAGGCTGCGTCGACTGAAATGGATAAGACCGGCGACGTTGATCTGTCCCCGGAGGGCCGCGACCGTGCCGAACGGCTTGCTAAGGCCGTCAAGAAATACAAACCGCACGAGATCTTTGCGACCGATTATAAACGCACAAAACAGACCGCCGAGCCTATCGCCAAGATTCGCGGCAAAGAGATCCAAGTTTACGACCCCGCAAAACAGGCCGATATGGTCGAAAAAATAATGGCCAGCAAGACCGGTCACTATCTGATCGTCGGCCACAGTAACACGACCCCAGCGCTCGCTAATCTGTTAATGAAAAAAGAGGTCTTTAAACAGTTACCCGACAGCGAATATGGTGTTTTTTGGGTGATACGAATAAAAAAGGGCGTATTGAAAAAGGTAGAGGTTTATCCGTACTAAGAAAAGCTATCAATCGATGAAATCATTAGCTGTTTTGATCTTGCTACTTTCGGTCGCGACAGGCTTTGGTCAAAAAACCAAAACGCCTGCAAAGTCCGTGACCTGGAAAATCGATAATCTCAAACAGATCGGTGGCCAGGCAATCGAGGTCCTTGGCGACCCGAAGATCGTAAACACGGAAAAGGGAAAGGCCGTTGTCTTTGACGGCGTCGATGACGGAATTTTTATAAAAAACGATCCGATAGCGGGAGCTGACGCATTTACGATCGAAGCCGTATTTCGCCCCGACGCGGGCGGCGGTAGAGAACAGCGTTGGCTGCATATCGAGGATACTGACAACATGGAAACGCGAGCTTTGCTCGAAATTCGTCTCAACGGTAAAGAATGGTTTCTCGATACGTTTATTAAATCCGGTGACAATCGTTCGCCGCTCTATGCCGAAAATTTCAAACATCCGGTAGGCCTCTGGTATCATGTCGCGCTGGTTTTCGATGGCAAGGAAATGCGTCATTACGTCAATGGAAAGCTCGAGTTGTCCGGTGCGATCACGGCCAAGCCTTTCGGCAAAGGCGTCACCTCGATCGGCGTCCGTCAAAATAAGGTCTATTGGTTCAAGGGCGCGGTGCTAAAGGCGCGTTTTACAGGCCGGGCACTGTCTCCGGAACAATTCATGAAATAGGATCGAGATCGATTAAGCCTTAAGTTTTGTGAATGGGATCTTTCCATCCAAGGCGTCGATGAGAAAGCTGTTTGGAGCCCCGTTTACGATCCAGGTTTCGATATTTTCACGCTGACAGAGGATCGCGGCTTCGAGTTTTGAGTTCATCCCGCCGGTGCCTAGACCGGAATCACGTTCCTCAACCAACTGCCGAGCCTCGTCGATATTTTTTATCTCGGATATCAACCGGGCGTCCGCGTGCAGATGCGGGTTTTTGTCGAAGACACCGTCGATATCGCTGGCGAGAACGAGCAGATTGGCCCTGATCAAGGCCGCGACGAGAGCCGACAGCTTGTCATTGTCACCCAAAACGATCTCTTCGACCGAGGTGGTGTCGTTTTCGTTGATGATCGGTAGGTACGCGTACTTGAGCAATTCGGTGATCGTGTTGAGGGTGTTTTGACGCGACGTTTCGTTCTCAAAATCCCGATAGGTCATCAGGCATTGGGCCGTCGGGATGCCAAAATCGCTAAAAACTTCGTTGTACATACGCATCAGCAACGGCTGGCCGATCGCGGCCATTGCCTGTTTCGACTCGACCGGTTTGCCCGCGTCCTTGATATTTATGTATTGCTTTGCGGCGGCGATCGCACCGGAGGAAACGATAACAATGTCATATTCATCGCGCAATGCGAGTATCTGACGTCCGATATCCTCGATCTTGCCGCGCGAGATCAAATTTGTACCGTTGGTTAGGGTGGACGTGCCTATTTTTAGGACGAGTTTCTTCTTCATGACAGATAACGGTCAACTTCCGAATACTCCGACCGTACGTTCCGGACCGCCGCGTCCGAACTTCTGACCAGTGGATATTGTCGTAGCGTATGGCTCACTCTCCCCTCCATCGTCTAGATATTCCGCATCTAGCAGCTCTGATTTGTCAATCGACTGCTCGACATGCTTGATGCCCGGAGCCTGCCCTCTAATCTCAAAATTTCGAGCCATTTTAACGTCGGTTGCCGTTAGCGTATAAGTTACGATGCCGTTCGGAAACGGCGCAGTTGTTCCTGTCGAGTCAGTGATAGATCCGGAATCTACCGAAACATGACACGACTGTGCTTTAAGCTCCCCAGACTCAAGTTTTCTTAAAGCCGCCGTCAAGACATCAATGGCCCACGTCTTATTTTCCTGTTCTGTCATTTATCTCCTCCAAAAAGTTTATCTGTGTCCATCTACAGTAGAAATTTCCTCATTTTCTCACCTGTCCGTCACCGAAGACAAACCACTTATTCGTCACCAAATGCTCGGTGCCGAGCGGGCCGCGAAAATGTAGCTTCTGCGTCGAGATCGCGATCTCTGCCCCGAGGCCAAATTCACCGCCATCGGTAAATCTCGTCGAGGCGTTATGATAGACCGCCGCACAGTCGACCTCATTTAGAAACGCGTCTGCCGTTTCGCGATCTGCCGTGACGATCACCGCGGAATGCCCACCGGAATATTCGTTGATCGTTTCGATCGCTTCTTCGGCTGAGGCTACGATCCCGATAACGATCTTTGCCGACAAAAACTCCTCGTACCAGACATCTTCGTCAGCGACAGGCGAAACCGTCGGATCGATCGCAACTACATCCTCGCCTCCAATAACTTCGATATTTTGCTCTCGCATGGCAGCGATCAGCCACCCGGTCTTTATGCCCAGATCGGGCAACTGGGCATTTATTAGTATCTTGTCCAGGGCATTACAAACGCTCAGACGCTGTTTGCCGTTGACGGCAATTTTTACCGCCATGTCGAAATCGGCTTCACTGTCGATGTATAAAAAATTATTTCCGCGGCCGCTGACGATCACCGGAGCAATTGAATTCCGGAGCACAAAATCGATCAACGCCTCGCCGCCGCGTGGGATAACGAGATCAAATTTTTCGTATGCGCCGCGAATAAGTTTCTGCGTTTCTTCGCGTGAAATATCGAGATAGCTGACAAGATCGGGATCAGCGTTATTCTCCTTTAGTGCGAGCCGCCACAAATTCGCGAGAAAAAGGTTGCTGTTTCGAGCCTCTTTCCCGCCCTTGAGCAGGATTTTGTTTCCGGCTTTAAGAGCGAGTATCGCCGCCTCGACACAGACATCCGGACGGGCTTCGAAAATGATAAGAATCGTGCCAAACGGAACTTGCCGGTTCTCGATCCGCAGGCCGTCGGCCCGTGTGTGCGATGAAACTATCTTTCCAACCGGATCGCTCGCCTCGATCACGCTGCGGACGGCGGCGATCATTTTATCGACCTTCGCGTCGTCAACCTTAAGCCGGTCGAGGATCACGGCATCATCCGGCGGACATGCCGCGACATCGAGCCGGTTTGCCTCGGCGACACCGGTTTTGTTTTCCGCCAAAAGTCGAGCCAGACTCTCTAATACGCTGTTTCTTAAATTTGCAGTCATCCGTCGTTAAAAGATTACTATATTACAATAGGTTTTCGACTCTGACGACATTTTGATTCCGGGCAAAATGCTTGTTTAATATGGAGCAAAAGAAAAATACGAATATTCCAAAAGAACACCAGGTCGTATTGCCATATCTGATGATGGAGGACGCGGCTGGATTTATTGAATTTACAAAGGGTGTTTTTGACGCCGAGCTGACGCATCACAGCATGCGCGACGGCATCGTCGGCCATTGCGAGATAAACATCGGCGGCAGCACTATTATGTTTTCGGCGAGCCGCGGCGAATGGAAACCGGCGACGGCGAATATGTTCGTCTATGTCGGTGACGCAGACGCGACTTATAAAAAGGCGATCGATGCCGGCTCCGAAACCGTCATGCCGCCCGACGATCAGGAATACGGCCGAAGCTGCGGCGTGACCGATCCGTTAGGCAATGTGTGGTGGATCACGTCCATTGCGGCATAAAAATATTGTGAAGTTTGATCAAAGGCGGAAATATGGCCGCTCGGCCGGGGTTATCGATAAATGGAGAACCAATGATGGCTGAATTGGCCCGAGCGCGGCTAGACACCTAGCCGATTTCGTAGTCCCGCTTCACCCCAGCCCATTATCATGTCGTGAATCCAGCGGAAAAGCGGCCTTGCGATAGGCGCGATCACATTCATCCACGGCTTGGGGTCGATATTCCAAATCGTCACAAACTCGTAATTGCTCATAAAAAATCGCCGATCTATAAGCTCAATTCTCGCGGGTTGAGCCTGTCTTGATTTACCGCAGTAGTGCCATCGCGTTCCAGAGCGCGGCGGCTTGTCCGTGTAGGTCTCCCGTCTTACGTTGGCGATCCATGTAATACTGGATCGAAAACCCTTTATTCGTGCCTTCGCACACGTCCTGGACGTCGGCGTTCGCGTCGATGTGATTTACGAGGCCGATCCAGGCTTTTCGAGCGGCGGGCCCGTAGGTCTTTTTTGGCAGCCAGCCATGCTTTACTCCCGTAACCATCGCGAACGTGAACATACCCGTACCCGAGGTCTCGGGCCACGATTCGGCCTTGTCCAGCAATTGCCGCCACAAGCCATCGTCGCCCTGGTATTTGAGGAGCGACGCCATCATCGTCAAATAACCTTTCATAATACGCGGCCGCAGAGGGTAATTCTTAGGCAGCGTCGAGAGCAGCTCGGCCATTCCGGCTGCTTCCCAGCCGTTGCCCCGTCCCCAATAAAATTGCGCATCGGGAGCATGAAAAAACAGACCGTTCGGCTGTTGGAGCTTGTCGAGATAGGCGACCATCGTAGTGGCCGCGCGTTCGAGATATTTTTTGTCGCCCGTCGCCCGGTATGCCTGGGTCTGGATCGCCGTTATCATATACATGTCGTCGATCCAGTATCGTGCCTCGGCGGTTATGCCGTCCGGAGTAGTTTTTTCCCATTGCTTGTCCGCGAGATTCTGTCCGAAATCCAGAAAACGGCGGTTCTTTGTCTGCATATAGATCTCGAGCGGGACGATTCCGATCACCCGGTAATCGACATGGGCGACCGGATTAATGAATTTTGCGTCCGGCGCCAGAAAACGTTCGAACTTTTTGACTAGCCTAGCCATCAGGTCTTTGTCGCCTATTTCCTTTGCAACCCTCAATGCGCCGTACCCGGCACAGACCTCGGTATAAATAACAAAGGGCCGCTTGCCGCTCTCGTACTCAAAATCCCGTTTTACAAAATTCTCGCCCAGTCGCTTGCCGACCTCTTTCGGCGAAGTTCCAGCCGGCCATTTGCCGAAATAATCCGACTGGCCATATGTGAGCGTCCCCGCAGACAAAGCAAACAGCGATAAAAAGAGTGAGCGTATATTAATAATTTTCTTCATCTGAGCTTTATGGAACTCCTCGTTTAGACGGTGGAATTATGCTTGTTCATTTTGTCCAGCACTAACGGCTTCGCCGCGGGTCGCCCGAGCTCCGCGGCGGGGCCGTCGAATCGCGTTTTATCAGATACGTCGGCACAACTATCTCAACCCCCATCTGATGCGGCTTATCGAGCGTAAGTAAAAGAGCTTCGAACGCGCGGCGGCCTATCTCGACACGTGGCGAACACACGGTCGTGAGAGCAGGCTCCGCGAGGCTCGCGAACGAAATATCGTCAAATCCCACGATCGAAATATCGGTGGGTATATGCAAGCCCGCGGCCTTAAATTCCTGCATCGCGCCCAGGGCCATCAGGTCGTTCGCCACAACGACCGCTGTCGGCAGCGTCTTTTCGGCCAATACACGGCTTGCCGCCAGGCGTCCGCCATCAAAACGAAAATCGCCCTCGTATATCTTAGGAGCGGATGCTTTCGGCAAGTGGCGTTTCATTGCATCGATAAACGCCTGACGGCGCACACCGGCCGAATGAATTTCGTGTGCACCGGCGATATGAATAATTTCGGTATGTCCGAGCGAAACGAGATGCTGTACCGCTTCGTCAACCCCGACCGCGTAATCTAGGATGATATTGCTAACCCTCTCGCCAACAACGCCGAGATCCTGGAATACAAAGCTCGTCTTTCTCCGCTTGGCCTCGGCAATGAGGGCCTCGTCAAATTCGGCGATCATCAATATGATTCCCGCAACCTTCATCTGGATCAACCGCTGGACGTATTCGAGGGTGCGGTCCGTCTCGTAATTCGTATTCAGTAAAAACAGGTTATACCCTCCCGCAATTACCGCCGCCTCGATGCTTTTGATAATTTCGGGAAAGAAAGGATTGGCGATGTCCGAGACGAGCAGGCCTATGATCTTACTCCGCCCCAACGCGAGGCTCTGAGCGTGCGCATTCGGATGATAGTTAAATTTTTTGATCGCGAGCTGCACCCGTTCACGGGTGTGGTCCGCCACGTATTTCGTCTTATTGATAACGTGAGAAACGGTCGCCGTAGAAACCCCGGCTTCGCGTGCGATGTCTTTTATTCGCATATTTTAGACCGTAAATTAATTCGTTCGAAAAATCAAAACCCCTCTCAAATCGCGGGGATTCCATCTTAAAAATCAAACTGATCGATATTGTCCTTATTAAAAATAAATGGCTTGCCAAGCCGAACCTCGTCCCCAACCACCTCGATATCCTTCAATCGCCCTGCCGGTATCTTTTGGTCCCCGCTTTTGAATGATCCGTTGCTAAGGGCATTAGCCGTAAATACCGTCAGATAGCCGAGATCACCGGTGTTCCACAATACAATGCTGTCGATTATGCCTTCCTTGACGTACGGCTTGCACATATTTGGCAGTGACAGCCCCGTTACCTTAACGTCTTTGCGGTTGGATTGTTTGACGGCCTCGGCAATGCCGGGAACGGCCGGAGCCGCTATACCCATAACAAGTTTCACGTTCGGATAAACCTTAAGTACATTCTGCGTTTCCTGAAACGCCCGATCGCGGTCGCCGTCGCTCGGGTTGATCGCAACCAACTTCATATCGGGATATTTCTCCGTCAAACGCTGCTTTATGAATTTGATCCACTCATTCTGATTAGCGGCGCTAAGCGAGGCGGTTATGATGGCAAATTCGCCTTTGCCGCCCATAATTCGCGCGGCCTCATCCGTTAGCGTCTCGCCGATGCCTTGCGGCGTCGCCTGATTGATAAGCAAGTCGCGAGCGTCCTTTTCAGCGTCGGCGTCCCAGGTGACAACCTTAATGCCCTTGGCACGCGCCTTACGCAGCACGGTCGAGATGCCTTCTTTATTCTCGACGCTGACCGCGATCACATCGACGCCGCGCGTAATCCATGCCTCGACGACCTCATTCTGTTTTGCCGGATCAAGATCCGTGGGGCCATCCCAGAGAAGCTCGGCGCCCACCTCTTTCGCGGCTTCGTCGGCTCCTTTCTTGCAGCTAATGAAATACGGGTCGCCTTTGGCCTTTGGCATCATGGCGATGACGCTCTTTTTGCCGTTTGCGGGCGCTGCCGGCTGATTCTGAGCCGCCCCGCTTGACCCTCTATCATCCTTGATCGAGCGCACGAGCATCCAGTTGCTGCCTGCAATTATTAGTGCCGCGCCCAGAATGGCGGCGCTCAGAATTCCAATTTGCCAATTTTTCACCTCAAAATCCTCCTCTGAAATACTTTTTGATGCCAGCTTCGCTTCGCTCCCGCGCGAAAGCCGATCGAGCATGATCGTGACGACCAGCAATACACCAGTAAGGACCCCCGCAAGCTCCGACGGTTGTCCGCTTAATCGAAGGCCGTTTTGCAGGATCACGATCGCAAACAAACCAAGGACCGTGCCGAGCACCGTGCCGCGGCCGCCGAAGATCGACGCTCCGCCAAGCACAACAGCCGCTATCGCTGTCAGTTCGTAACCCGTTCCCGCATCCGATTTTGCCTGGCCCAAATGGGCGACATAAATGACGGCGGCAAGGCTCGCGGCGACCCCTGACAGGCAATATATGAAATTAAGCCGCCGCCGCACCTTGATGCCGGCGTAGCGCGACCCCTCCTGCGAAAATCCAATGGCGTAAAAACTCCGCCCGAAACCCGTGCGATGCAGCCACCACCAGACCGCGGCGATCGCGGGCAGCAGTATAAACAGCTGAGTCGGGATCACGCCA
>JAYVDQ010000090.1:0-2491 GCA_043749325.1 Chloracidobacterium sp.
ACCGTTGGCGTTCGAACCCGTAGAAATCTCGAGTGTCGGCCTTGAAGTCGACTGCCCGGAAACTCTCGTAACTTCGCCAACTATTCGCAACTTGGTTTCCGAATGCAACATCGATCACAGCGTCGCGCCCTCGGAGCTCTACCACGGAGGAACGGCTGAGGGACGCAAGCGTCTGAAACGCTTTGTCGAGGAAATCTTGCCCGATTACGACAAGGCACGGAGCAAGCCTGACCGCGACGGCTCGTCGAGATTGTCGTCATATCTTCATTTCGGGTTTTTGTCGCCGCTTGAGATCGCGTTGGCGGTTCGCGATGCCGATGCTCCACAAGAATCGATCGACGCGTACCTTGAGGAACTCATCGTCCGCCGCGAGCTGTCGTACAACCTGACGCAGCACAACGCGAATTATGATTCGCTTGCAGCACTGCCGGCGTGGGTGCAGAAAACGATGCGCGAGCACGCGGACGATGAACGTCCGGTTATTTATTCGTTAAATCAATTAGAGGCCGGCGAGACGCACGATGAACTGTGGAACGCCGCCCAGCGGGAAATGGTGAGAAGCGGCGAGATGCACAACTACGTCCGGATGCTGTGGGGCAAAAACGTCATCGCTTGGTCGCCGAGTTACGAAGTAGCGTTTGAGACGCTCGTCCATCTCAACAACAAATACTGCCTCGACGGCCGCAACCCAAATTCCTACGCGGGACTATTGTGGTGCTTTGGCAAACACGACCGGGCGTGGTTTGAGCGGCCCATTTTGGGATTGATCCGCTACATGGCGAGCCACAGCACAGGGAAGAAATTTGATTCGAAAAAGTATATTGAATGGACAAAGACGCTGTGACGGGCTAGGGGCGTATTTTGAAGCACTGATTTACTAATACAACTAAACGTCCGGTTCCATATTCGAATGGTTGACGATATATCACATACTGAAACTGTTCGGGGTGTGTTGCGTACTATATTCTATTGTAATTCTGATTCCCGGAGTTTTCTCAAAATGCATTCCTTTCTGAAATTTCTCACGGCACTGATCGTGCTGTTTTCTGTTTCGATGGTGACCCTGGCGCAGAGTAAGGGTTTTGACACCAGCCGTATGGACATGTCCGTCGACGCGTGCGACGACTTTTACCAATATGCCAACGGTAATTGGCTAAAAACGACCAAGATCCCGGCGGAATATCCGAGTTGGGGCAGTTTCACGATCGTTTATGAAAACAATCAACAAGTTTTGAAAAAGGTTGTCGAAACTGCTGCGAAAACAACCAACGCACCAAAGGGCAGCGACACGCAGCTCGTCGGCGATTATTATGCCTCATGCATGAACGAGGACGCTCTCGAAAAAGCCGGCACCACACCGATCCAGCCGCTTCTGGCTGAGGTCAGCAGGATCAAGAACATCAAGGAACTGCAGCACGAGATCGCCGCTTTTCACAATCGAGGCGCTGCCGGCTTTTTTAGATTTGGGATCGGCGTCGACAGCAAAAACAGCGACGCAACGCTCGCGAGTGCATCGCAGGGCGGTGTTGGGCTGCCCAACCGCGATTACTGGTTTAAGGACGATGCTAAGTCGGTTGAGACGCGGCAGAAATACTCCGAATTCATGACAAATATGTTTAAGCTTGCAGGTGACACGGCCGAGACTGCGGCCGCCGAGGTTGTAACCGTAACGTCGATCCAAAAACGGTTTGCCGCCGCCGCCAAAGCTCCCGTCGAACTTCGCGACCCGGACGCCAATTACAATAAAAAGACGCTCGCCGAGTTGGCACAGTTGACGCCCAATTTTTCGTGGACCCGTTACCTAAAGGCACGGGGGGCGTCAGGCGTTAAGAACGTCAACATTGGCCAGCCAAAATATTTTGAAGAATTGAACAAGATGATGACCGACATCCCGATCGGCGACTGGAAAACCTACATGCGGTGGGTCGTTATCGCAAATTCGGCGAATAATTTGACTAAGGCATTCCGGGATGAAGCTTTTAACTATTCGGCAAAATATCTGTTGGGCATAAAGGAGCCCCAGGCCCGTTGGAAAACGTGTACGGCTGAGCTCGACAAAGTTCTCGGCGAATCTTTGGGCCAGGCATTTGTTAAGAAGTCCTTTTCCCCAGCCGCAAAACAACGGATGAACGAGCTGATCGACAATCTTTTCGCTGCCTTTAAGGAGCGCATTCAAAAACTGGACTGGATGAGCGACGCAACCAAGCAGCGGGCTCTCGAAAAGCTGGCTGCGTACACCCGTAAGATCGGCTACCCCGATAAGCTAAAGGGTTATAAGGGCCTCGAGGTCTCACGCGATTTGTATTTTCAAAACAGCCTGCGATCGAATGAATTTGAGATCAAGCGAAATATTGAAAAAGCCGGCAAGCCGGTCGACAAGAGCGAGTGGGGTATGACGCCGCCGACGGTCAACGCATATAACAACCCGCAGTTTAACGAGATCGTCTTCCCCGCAGGCATTCTGCAGCCGCCATTTTTCGATTCCGCTTCG
>JAYVDQ010000091.1:0-6152 GCA_043749325.1 Chloracidobacterium sp.
AGAAGAACACGCATTGGACACTATCTTATCGCATGGATAATTAATAGAAGATTAATTTATAGGGTTTTGGAACTGGCCCATATCCTCATTTCCCTTTTGGGATCGGAATGAGCATTGAGACCTCTCGCCTGTATTGCTCGTAACTCTCGCCATTTGCGGCGACCATATCACGCTCTTCAAGTTGAATGCCGACTAAAATGTAGAGAGTCGTGGCGACCGCAAAAACAAGATGGCCGACGCTCATCACCGGCGTCGCCCAAAAAGCGATAATAAACCCGAGCATAATCGGGTGGCGAATGATTTTATACAAAAATGGCCTGCCAAAACCCAGATTCGTGTATTCCTCGCCCTTCAAATTCAGATAAACCTGTCGCAATCCGAAAAGATCGAAATGGTTAATAAGCGTCGTCCCGACCAGCACCAGACCCCAGCCGAGAAAAAACACGGCCCATAACGTGTAACGGCCGGCGGTATTATTAACACTCCAAACAATGTCGTTCATCGGCCGCCATTGCCAAAAAAGCAGAATCAACGCCAGACTGGACAGTAGAACATACGTGCTACGCTCCGCCGCCTGAGGAATGATCCTTGTCACCCAGCGTTTGAACGCCGGACGTGCCATAAGGCTGTGCTGCACTGCAAAAATACTCAGAAGCACGGCGTTTATAACGAGCGCGGTCCCAAAGGCCGTGGTTTCGCCGCTATCGACAGATTTCGGGACAAAAAGATTTCCGACAAAAACAATGGCGTACAGAAACGCGCCAAAGAATATTAGGTAACTCACTACGCCGTAAACGAAAATAAGTACTCTTGTCATCGGATAGGTCTCCTTCCACAAAAAGATCAGATTTTTAGATGTAAAACTGGAACACCTAATTGATACGCCTATTACAGTGTGAAGTCAAGAACTGTACGTCTCGCATTGAGAAGATCAAAACAATTTGTCCAACCCCGTATCCCAAGTTACAATCCAATAAATCCGAATGAGGAGAATTATTAAAATGTTTCATCGCCATATTGCCCGCCTGTTTGTGCTTTGCGCCGCGGGCCTTTTGATCTTTATGACAAATTCGCACCTTAACAAAATCGACGCCGCCCCCGCGACCGCCGCGGCTAATCCGTTGATTGCAAAATGGGACGGGCCGTACGGTGGCATTCCGCCTTTTGACAAGGTAAAGATCGGCGATATTAAGCCAGCCCTTGAGACTGCGATGGCCGAAAACCTTGCCGAGATCTATAAGATCGCGAATAACCCCGCATCGCCGACGTTCGAAAACACATTTGTTCCGCTCGAGGAATCCGGTGACATGCTCAATCGCGTTCAGACGATCTTTGGAATATGGTCATCGAATTTGAACACCGCCGAGTTTCAACCCGTTCAGGCAGAGATGCAGCCGAGATTAGCCGCGCATTATGACAAGATCACGCAGAATTCCGCTCTCTTTAAGAGGATCAAGGCCGTTCACGACTCGCCATCCAAAAGGAAACTGACAAAAGAGCAGCAGCGGCTGGTCCAGGTCTATTATGATAATTTTGTCCACGCAGGCGCGGCTCTTGACGCGGCAAAAAAGGCCCGACTCTCCGAGATAAACCAAAAGCTTGCGGGTGTGTTTACCAAATTCAACCAAAATTTACAGGGTGAGGAAGGGGAGCTTTATGTTTTGATCGACAAGGAATCCGATCTGGCCGGTTTACCCCAGTCACTCAAAGACGGGGCGGCTGAGGCGGCAAAGTCCAAGGGTAAGCAGGGATGGATGATCCGCAACACCCGTTCATCGACCGACCCGTTCCTGACATATGCCGGCAACCGGCCCCTGCGCGAAAAGGTTTGGAAAATGTACATCAGCCGCGGCGATAACGGCAACGCCCGTGACAATAACGCCAACATTACACAGATCTTGCAGCTCCGTGCCGAACGCGCGAAGCTTTTCGGCCTGCCGACACATGCCCATTGGATACTCCAACAGAAAATGGCGAAGACGCCCGAGAACGCGATGAAACTGATGATGGGTGTTTGGCCCGCCGCGACGGCGCGCGTTCACGAAGAAGTTGCGGATATGCAGTCCCTCGCCGACAAAGAGGGAGCCAAGATCAAGATCGAGCCGTGGGACTACCGTTATTACATGGAAAAGGTCCGCAAGGCCAAATACGACCTCGATCAAAACGAGGTCAAGCCATATTTACAGCTCGACAAAATGCGCGAAGCGATGATGTGGGTTGCCGGCGAGCTTTTTGGATTCAGCTTCACAAAGTTAAGCGGCATACCGGTATTTAACGAGGATATGGTCGTTTACGAGGTCAAGAACAAGGCGACCGGAAAGCATGTCGGCCTTTGGTACTTCGATCCGTATGCACGTGACGGAAAAGACAGCGGCGCATGGATGAACCAGTACCGCAACCAATCGCGGGTCGCCGGCAATGTGACGACGATCGTGTCGAACAACGCCAACTTCGTCAAAGCAAAACCCGGCGAACCCGTCCTTATCTCATGGGATGACGCCATTACGATGTTTCACGAATTCGGTCACGCGCTGCACGGCCTGTCGTCGAATGTGACCTATCCGACACTATCCGGGACGGCTGTTGCCACGGATTATGTCGAATTCCCATCCCAACTCCTTGAGCATTGGGTATCGACACCCGAGGTGCTGCAAAAGTTTGCGCTGCATTACCAGACTGGCAAGCCCATCCCGCAGGCATTGGTGGACAAAATAATGAAGGCCTCGAAATTTAACCAGGGATTTTCGACGACCGAGTACCTAGCAAGCGCGCTAGTCGATATGAAGATGCATCTGGCCGGCGATCAAAAGATCGATGCTCGAAAATTCGAACGCGACACGCTCACCGAGCTTGGGATGCCGAGCGAAATTGTCATGCGGCATCGCCCGACGCAATTTCGTCATATTTTTGCGAGCGACGATTATTCAGCGGGTTACTACAGCTACCTCTGGTCGGACGTGCTAACGGCGGATGCGTACGGCGCGTTTACCGAGGCAGGCGGACCGTATGATAAGAAAGTGGCGGCACGCCTGAGGAAATATATCTTTAGTGTCGGCAACACGATCGATCCGGCCGACGGATACCGCAACTTCAGAGGGCGCGACCCGGACGTCAATGCGTTGATGATCAAGCGTGGTTTTCCCGTGAAGAAATAGTTGCGGAGGCCAGCACGTAATCAGGGGCGTAACGCTCAAGCCGGTTGTTCTGTCCATGCTTACGCGCGGGCTTCCGCATTTATTTGATCCCAAGGTTCCGCATCCGCCGATAAAGGTGGCTGCGATCCAAACCCATTTCTTCGGCGGCTTTCGCGACATTACCGTCGAATTCGGCGAGTTTGTGAAGAATAAATTCGCGTTGGTATGCGTCGGTCGCGTCCTTGAACGTAGGAAAGCGAAAACTGATCGCGGGTGTATCGATCGTCGATTCTAATTCAGGCAGTTCGTCCGCAGTGATCTTCTTTTTGCCGGACATGATAACGATCCGCTCGATCGTATTCTTCAATTCGCGCACATTCCCGAGCCAGTCGTTCGCTTGCAGACTCTCGATCGCGTCCGCCGCAAACTCCTTTGGTTGTTTGCCGTACTCGGATGAAAAACGCCAGTTAAAATGCTCAACAAGCAGCGGGACATCCTCCGGTCGCTCTCGCAGGGGCGGGACCTGAAATGGTATAACGTTGAGCCGATAAAAAAGATCGGCCCGAAAATTACCGTTGTCGATCAGGCTGTCGAGCGGCTTATTTGTCGCCGAGATCACGCGAACGTCAACCGAGACTGGCGTATTGCTGCCGACAGGCTCGAACCGCTGTTCTTCCAGCACCCGCAGCATCTTCGACTGAACGCGGGGCGACATATCGCCGATCTCGTCCAAAAACAGTGTCGCTCCGTCCGCGACCTCAAATTTCCCTTTTTTTGATCTCGTCGCGCCGGAAAACGCACCCTTCGCATGACCAAATAGCTCCGATTCCACTAATTCCTCAGGGATCGCCGCCGAATTTATCTCGACGAACGGCGCGCTTTTGCGTTTCGACTGTGAATGGATCGCCCGGGCGACAAGTTCCTTGCCCGTACCGCTTTCACCCGAGATCAAAACCCGGCCGTCAGTCGGAGCAACGATCGAAATCTGCTTGCGAAGCGCCCGCATTGCGACCGATTCGCCGACCATCACGTACTGCTCGGCCATCTCGCTTTGCAGCTGCAAATTGACACGTTCCAATTCGCGCTGACGCACGGCATTCTTGACCGTCACTATTGTGCGTTCCAGGCTTAGCGGCTTTTCGATAAAATCGAACGCGCCTAATTTCGTGGATTTGACAGCAGTCTCGATATTGCCGTGGCCGGAGATCATCACGACCGCCGCGTCGTTCCCTTCTTCTTTGAGCCTGGCGAGTGTTTCGAGTCCGTCGATACCGCTCCCCAGCCAAATGTCGAGGAGGATACAGCCGTAATGATGTGTACCGGCCATTTCAAGGCACACCTCTCCTGATTCGGCCGTCGCGACAATGAAACCTTCGTCCTCGAGCACTCCGCGAAGCGTGTCGCGAATCCCGGGTTCGTCGTCAACAATGAGAATTGTGTTTTGCATTAAATTTCGATCGAATGCCTTAGTCGCTGCCGCACATTCGTCCAATCGGAGTCCGTTAGAAAGCCAATCGTCCGCGCACCAGACGCAGGGTAAGTCTGGATAAAAGTCCGGACGGCTGAAGGCTTATCCAAACCCGCCGTTGCCCAATCATCAAGAATATGATCGGAGGAAGCCGTCGCCTTTGATATTTGGCTTGTAATAAGTGCGACTATAATATCTGGCCGCTCGTTATTGTATTCAGGCGTTGAGATGATAACTGCCGGTCTTCGTTTTGTGCCAGTAACTCCTTGGAAATTAACAACTACCACAGTACCCGGATTCATGATTCGGCCTCTTCGCTAACGGAATTCTCAAAATATTGTAGCGAGGCCGCAGCAAAATCTCGCATATCTTCGTCGGACCATTCGTCGCTATAATCCTCATCCACATATTTGTCTCGGAGAAACTGGGCGAAGTCACGCACCTCTGCAAGCTTATCAGGTGGAAGCACGCTAATGAGTTTCATAATCTCTAGTGTTTGAAAGTTTTGCATATCATTGTCCTCATCATGTTGAATTATACAACTGGAGGTTCAGTCTCAAAATAATCCGTTACTGACCCGCAGGCAATTCTATAATAAATTTCGCTCCCTTTGGCTGATTTGCGACGACATGGATACGGCCATTATGCTCGGAAATAATACGGTTTACGATTGCAAGGCCAAGGCCCGTGCCGCGTCCCTTTGTCGAAAAATACGGTTGAAAAAGCTTTTGCAGATCGCTCGGCGTGATGCCTTTGCCGTCGTCCGAAACCTCCGCAACGATCAGGTCGCGGGCCGGATCGTGCCGTGTTACCACCGTGACACGATGCTCCCTTTGCTCCGGTTCAAAGGCCTCGACGGAATTTTCTATCAGGTTTACGAACACACGTTTTAACTGCTCGGCGTCGAGCAATACCTCCGGCATGTCCGATCCCTCGGTTACATCTATCGATAACCCCGGAAAACGGCCCACAAAGGCGGCTGCCGCCTGCCGGACAACATCATTTACGTCGCCCATCTCAAGTTTTGCGTCAGGCAGCCGGGCGAATCGTGAAAACTCATCAACCATCGATTTTAGCGACGAAACCTCTCTGAGGATCGTTGACGTGCTCTCATGGACAACATCACCGAGCGGCCCTTTGTCGTCGATCCGTTTACCAACGTCGTTGTCGTTGTGGCCGCTGTTTGCAAACCGCTTTGCGATACGCTCGGCCGAAAGTTGTATCGGCGTCAGCGGATTCTTGATCTCATGAGCCATTCGCCGAGCGACTTCCTGCCACGCTAACGCCCGTTGAGCCGCGATCAGTTCGGAGAGATCTTCAATGACGAGCACCACACCGCTTTCGGCCGGCAACGCGGAGGCTGTGATCGCAACGGTTTGCTGTTCGTCATGTCCGCTATCACCATTAGAATTGGCCGATCTCAAGACCGTTTGATCCGAAGCGTGTCCAACACGGCGGGCCCGGGCGACCAGCCGCTCGAATACGGCCCGGTCTTCGTCTCCGGCTAAATTGACCAATCCAGTACCCAAAAGATCTCCGCTTTCCAGTCC
>JAYVDQ010000092.1:0-14586 GCA_043749325.1 Chloracidobacterium sp.
AGCCGCAAGAAAAATTTCAGCTTCAAGCCTCTCTACTCCAACGTCTTTCAACATCAGAGTACCCATCGCCACCGTTTAATTCATCATGCCATCTCCTTACCGACGATGCCGAAACGACCAAACAGCTTGACGAAGCGGCGGGTGGCGCCGATGTCAAATTTGATGTTTTTGTTAAGGTCGATTGCGGTACGCATCGTGTCGGAGTGGAGCCACACACAGCCGATGCCGTCAACATTCCGCGCCAGCTTTCCGCGGCCGCAAATCTCAATTTTGCGGGAATCCTGACCCACGCCGGGCATTCGTACAACTCGAAATCGACCGATGAGATATTGCAAGTCGCTTGCCACGAACGCGCCTCGATGGTCGAACTGGCCGAAAGGCTTCGTCATTCGGGCATAGACGTGCCGACCGTGAGCATCGGCTCGACACCGACGATCAGCCTGGTCGACCATTTGCGCGGGATCGATGAGGTTCGTCCGGGAAATTACATTTTCTTTGACGGTTTTCAGGCGACGCTTGGGAGCTGCTCTTTTGAGGACACTGCCCTGACCGTTCTCGCGGCGGTCGTCCATCGCGACCCGTCGCGGCGAAAGATCGTGGTAGATGCCGGGGCAATAGCGATTTCAAAAGATCGCGGCCCCTCTCATATCGATCCTGCATGCGGCTACGGTCACGTTCTTTATCTCGAGGGCAACGATACGGGCATGCGGATCGATTCGTTGTCACAGGAACACGGCGAGACCCATGCAGAAACGGATGAAATATTCGAACGCTTTATGGTCGGCGATCGCGTGCGCATTCTCGCCAATCACTCATGCCTGACGGCCGCGCAGCATGCTCACTACAACGTAGTCGAAAACGGTGAGATCGTCGACAAGTGGAAGATCCATACCGGCTGGTAGTAAAAGCGAAATATGAGCAAAGATGTACTGATCGAACAATTTACTGCCTGCTACGACGAGAATAACTGGTTCGTGTCGCTAAAAACTGTTCTCGACGGTGTGACTGCGGAGCAGGCAACGTGGAAGCTGGAAACGGTTGATAATTCGATTTGGGAAACTGTCAATCATTTGAGCTATTGGAATGAAAGATGCCTGAAAATTTGGTGAAAGGAGATTGCCGATCCGCAGGATGTTGAAAACAAGGATACTTTTGAATCCGACGAAACGGACTGGAATGCGGTGTAGGAAAAGGTGTGTAGCGTGATGGACGAAGGGAAATCAGAGATTAAATCTGCAACTGACAAGCAGTGGAATGGACCGATCGCCGAGAAGTATCAGCACCTGTGGTACTCGCCGCTCGCACAGCAGAACATCCACAATGCCTATCACATTGGGCAGATCCTGCTGTTAAGGAAATTGCAGGGAAGCTGGGACCCGTCGAAAGGCGTTTCATAACTGGTAACAATCACATGACGTCTTCACGTCGAGTGAAGGTCGAAAGAATTGCCAGAAGCAAGCCGACGACATCGATACCTAATCGCACGGAGTGAAATAAATACCATCGATCTGCGACCTCCGACCAATTCGCCGGTGGCGAACTGACCGACCAAGTATCCATTATGTCTAAGAGCGGAATATTGCCAAATCTGGTGATCAGCCCGCCGGCGAGAAAGCATATTCCGGCCCCGGCAAGAATATAGCAAGTACGGCGATCCTTTCGATAAAGGATTGATGCAATGAAGTTCAGTACGGTTGCGGCGATCAACATCGAGAATAGCGGAGTGCCGATGTGATGTATCGCGTACTGCATTTTCTCGGTATAAAACGATGCCGCCATATCCGCAGTACGATAATCAAATGACACTAAATATTGGCCGCCGGTGATAATTCCTGCGAAACATACAGCGACAATGTGGACGATCCGTCTAAGCATATCTGACTTCTTTTACAGCATGAATTAAGTGGCCGGGAAGTTCCCGCAAGTATGCGTGGCTTTACGGATGTTGTCAACGAGGTTTAGATCAATTACCTTTAAGACGCGACAATTCTCAAAACAGGGAGCGAACGGCTCGGCGCAGTTTACCGACCATATCTTTCTCAGGCGGTGTCTTGTCGGGCAGGATGAGATTGGTATTAAGAATGAGAATGGACGCCTCGCGTTTCGCCGGGTCAAAGTCAATATAGCTGATAAATCCGTTCTGGTCGCCGCCATGTGCGAGATGCGTCGGGCTAAGCGTCGTATCCAGAAAGAAAATCAATCCCATGTCGGTTGTAAAGCCTTTGCTGCCGTTCGAGTCAGTCGCGGTCTTAATCTGCGGCTGCCACATTTCCTGAAGCGATGACCGCTTTAGAATGCTGTCATAAACGTCCCGCATTTTCAGATCGCCAACAAGAAAATTCAGATACTTGACCATGTCCGGTAGCGGCGAATTCAGTCCGCTGTTTGAAACAGTGATGCCTGTGTTGACGTCAAAGCGGCCTTCGGTCTGCTTGCCGTTTTCGATGTAATACGAATGCGACCGGTATTTGAGCAGGTGGTAGGGCGTAGCGTCAAAATAGCTGCGGTACATCTCGAGCGGTTTGAGGATATTTTTGTCGATGTAAACCTCGTAATCATCACCCGAAAGCTTTTCGATAATTTTGCCTAGGAAGACGATGCCCGGATTTGAATAGCTGAATTTGCTCCCCGGTTTGAAACGGATGTCCGTGTAGGGCAGCATCCCCACGAGCTGGGAGTATTCGGTCGGCTCGAACGGCTCCCAGTCCTTTCCACTGCCCCACGGCCAGGTGCCGCCGCGAAAACCGGCCGAGTGTGTCATCAGATGCCGGATCGTGATCTCGTCCATGCTGCCGAACGGGTTATGAACCACGCGCAGCTCGGGTAGATATTTCGTGACCGGATCGTCAAGCTTGAGCAGACCGCGGTCGCGAAGCTGCATGATCGCGATGCCGGTAAATGGCTTGGTATTCGACGCCCAGTGATAGATAGTGTTTTCATCGACAGGCTGGTTTTTCGCCAGGTTTGCCGAGCCGTAAAAGTCCTCAGCGACCACTTTATTATCACGTAAGAATACAAAACTGCTGCCGACGACACCTACTTGTTTCAGCTCCTGTTCGTAAAGCATTTTGAAGTTTTTTAGTGAGTCGTATTGTTTTGGATTTTGTGCGCTCATTGTAATTACGGCTAAAAAAATAATGGTACTGGCAAGAACAAGAACGATAGGTAATTTCATCCAACCACCTCAAACACTTGATTTTTATAACGACTTGAAAATAATAATGATGCACACTCGATTTTACAAGCTATGTCATACGGACATCTAATATTCGGCATTGTTGTGTTTATTGTCTTCGTCACGACGGGCAAGTACATGCGTGTCGATTTTCCGGACAAAGACGTTATTCCGCAAGATTTGCGACTGCTAATGCGTTCGCGGCATATCTACATACTTTTTAACTCGCTGATCCATCTCATGCTCGGCGTTTACGTTGTGCTAAGACCCAAATTGTGGCAGAAGCTGCTTCAGATCGGCGGCTCGACCACGCTTGCCATTTCGAGCATTGTGCTTATTTGGGCCTGGTATGTAGAGACCTATCAACTCACGCATTTCTCGGACATCAGCCGATGGGGCATCTACACATCGCTGGCAGGAATTGGGTTTCACCTGATCGGCGGGTTGGGTCAGAACCGGGAGCGGTAGCGACCGGATTCTTAGCGCTTTTGATTGACCGACCCGGAGCCCAGTCGCTACCGCTCCCGGTTCTGACTTGCTATTATTTAGATAATGAGTGTTTACGAGGAATTAACCGAGAGCCAGCAGTTTGCCTGCCGCGTCATTGCCGATCATGCGCGTTCGACGGCGTTTGCGATCGCCGACGGCATTTTGCCGGGCAACGAAGGCCGCAATTACGTCCTGCGCAAGATAATGCGCCGCGCCATCTATCACGGCCGCGAACACCTTGGCCTCACGGATGCCTTTTTTTACAAGGTCTGCGATTTTGTCGTTGGAGAAATGAGCGGGGCCTATCCCGAACTCGAGGAGCATCGAGAATTTATCGGCAAAATGGTGCAGATCGAGGAAGAACGGTTTGGCAACACGCTGGCCGTTGGTTTAAAGAAACTCTCAGACCACATCGGCGAGAAGCAATCTGAAATGGCGAAAGGCAATTTCGATTTCGACGGATTGGCCAAGCTCTATGACACATTCGGTGTGCCTAAGGATCTTATACGGCTTGCATTAGAGGAGAGAGGTTTCGTTTTTTCAGAAGACGAATTCATGGGTCACCTGGACAAGGCTCATGTGGCTCTCCAATCTGGGAATCGATACGTAGTAATCGATGGAAAAGGCTCCTACACGATGCCAGCGAGTCGCGGTGAGTATAAGGTCACAGTGGGCAAGACAGAAAGAAAATCTGATCCAGCAAAGATATATTCTGCTGTGTTGGGGAAGGTGGGTGCGAACAAGTTTCATGGTTATGACACAACGCAAGTCAGTGGCGCAAAGGTCGTCGCGATCCTCGATGGCGAAACGCAGATAGACTCGCTAGGCGAAGGCTCGCAGGGGAGCATCATTCTCGACCAGACGCCGTTTTACGCCGAGGCGGGCGGACAGGTTGGAGATACGGGTGTGTTAGTCGGTATTCAATCCAGCCGATCGGAGAACCACCCCGTCGGCGAAACGCCGACACCCCTCCTTCGTAAGGAGGGGAGCCAGATAAGGGCGACGGTTGCCGACACCTATTCGCCGGTTGCCGGGCTGATAATTCACAAAGTCACGGTCGAAAAGGGGGCAATCAAGGTCGGCGATACGGTTACTGCGACCGTCGATGCCGAAAAACGCGACGCGACGCGGAGAAACCATACAGCAACGCACCTTGTTCACGCTGCCTTGCGCGAGGTGCTGGGCACGCACGTAAAGCAGGCCGGCTCGGTCGTTGCGCCTGGTGTTTTGCGATTTGATTTTACGCACTATCAGCCGATGACGGCCGCGGAAATTGCGGAGGTTGAGGACCTTGTAAACCGATATATCCTCAAAAATGAGCCCGTCAATACCAATGTCATGGCTATCGAGGAAGCGATGCGTGGTGGTGCGGTGGCCCTGTTTGGTGAGAAATATGGCTCGAATGTCCGCGTATTGAGCGTTGGCGACGGGGTATTTTCCAAGGAGCTGTGCGGCGGCACGCACGTCCGCGCGACCGGCGACATCGGGAGCTTTAAGATCACCGGCGACGAAGCGATCGCCTCGGGCGTTCGGCGAATACGCGCAATTACCGGCTTTGACGCATTCGAACGTTTTCGCGAGGACGAGCTGCTTATCGACCGCTCGCTCGGTGCGCTAAAAACACAGCGTGACAATTTACCGGCAGCCATAGAGCGATTGCAGGAAGAGCTAAAAAAGACCCGGAAGCAATTGGACGAACTAAAGCTCAGTGTCGCAACCGGGGCGATGAGTAACGGCGCAGCCGGCCCCGCTGGCGACGAGGCCCGAGAGATCAACGGGGTCAAGGTTTTGGGCAGGATCGTCGACGGGCTCGACGGCAATGGGACCAGACAGCTTTCAGACACGCTGCTGGCACGGCTAAAATCAGGCGTCGTCGTGCTCGGACGCTCGGACGAAGGCAAGGTCGGTATTATCGTTCGCGTGTCCGATGACCTGACAGGCAAGGTAAAAGCCGGCGATATTATTCGCGAGATCGCCCCGATTGTCGGCGGCCGCGGCGGCGGCAAAGCCGACATGGCCGAAGGCGGCGGCACCGAGCCGGGCAAATTGTCCGAAGCGATCGAAGCGAGCTATGGTGTCGTTGAGAGAATGCTAGGGTAAGATTTTTAACCACAGATAGACACAGATAAAGGCAAAAAATATCTATGTCTATCTGTGTTAATCTGTGGTTAATTTATTTTGAGGATCTATATGAGCGCGGTATTACCGGTTCAAACCGACGAGATCATTTCTTACAACCCCGCGACAGGGGCGGAGGTGGGACGTGTATCCGTTACGTCTGCCGATGATGTAGCCGCGTCGGTCGAACGGGCGCGGGTTGCTTTTCAGGCATGGAAACAAACGTCCTTTGCGACGCGGGCACGGCTCGTAATGAAAGCCCGTGAGGTAATTCTCGCCGACATTGACGGTATCTCTCATTTAATTTCCGCCGAATCAGGCAAACCATTTGGCGAAGCGATCTCGATGGAGATCGCACCAGCGCTCGACCTGATGCAGTATTTTGCCCGCAACACGGAAAAACTGCTCAGACCCGCAAAGATCGGTATCGGTTTGTATGGTCTGCTTGGCCGCTCGTCAAAGATCGTCTATCATCCGCTCGGCGTTGTCGGGATTATTCCGGCGTGGAATTATCCATTTTCTATACCGTTGGGCGAAGCTGTGATGGCGTTGATGGCCGGGAACACGGTTGTCATCAAACCGTCGGAATTGACGCCGCTGGTTGGGCTAAAGATCGGCGAGATTTTTTTCAAGGCCGGATTGCCGGAAAACTGCGTGCAAATCGTGAGCGGTGCAGGTGCGTCGGGAGCGGCATTGGTTGGTGCGGCAGCGGACAAGATAATGTTTACCGGCTCGGTCGCGACGGGAAAGAAAATTGCAGCGGCGGCGGCGAAAAATTTGACATCCGTCGTCCTCGAACTCGGAGGCAAAGACCCGATGATCGTCTTCGCCGACGCCAATCTCGAACTCGCCGCCGGAGCCGCCGTTTGGGGCGCATTCTGCAATTCCGGCCAGTCCTGTTCGTCGGTCGAGCGGCTCTATGTGCAGGAAGGCGCGGCTGAGGAATTAACACGAAAGATAATCGAGAAAACCAGGCAATTACAACAAGATACTGGCGACAAAGAAACAACATCGATCGGGGCGATGTCTTCGGAAAGACAAATAAAGATCGTCGAGGACCACGTCGAGGATTTTCGCGCGAGCGGTGCGAAGATAGAAATCGGCGGACGACGAAATCCCGCCCTGGAAGGTCTGTTTTACGAGCCGACGGTCATCACAAACGCCAACAACGACATGCGGGCGATGCAGGAAGAAACGTTCGGCCCGACGCTTCCGATCGCAACGTTCGTGACCGAAGAGGACGCGATCCGGCTTGCTAACGACAGCGAATTTGGCCTGACCGCGAGTGTCTGGACGCGTGATTATGCAAAAGGCCGCCGCGTCGCGGAACGGATCGAGGCCGGTTCCGTCTGCGTCAACGAGGTTCTCTACACGCACGGCATCGGCCAGACGCCGTGGGGCGGCTTCAAAAATAGCGGCCGCGGACGAACGCACGGACGCGAAGGCCTGATGGAACTCGTCCAACCGCAGCATATCCATGTCAATCATCTCGCGGTCTTGCCAGACGCCTGGTGGATGCCTTATTCCCCGAACGCGGTCGAGACATTCCGCGGATTTGCGAAATATTTTGCCAGCGGCTCGGTATTAAAAACAATACGGCTTTTTCCGCAGCTTTTGAAACGAATAAAGGAATTGCGCCGCAAATGAATCGAGAATTTCCACCGCCAAAATACATACCGTTACATTTTGAGAAGATTTCGCCAAACGAGCAACAAAGACGGGCCGACGAGTTTTTCGAGCTGCTCAACCGTCGCAGGACTGTCCGCGAGTATTCTGACCGAGATGTTCCGTTTGAACTTATAAAAAAAGCGATAGCGACGGCGGGAACGGCTCCGTCGGGTGCTAATTTGCAGCCGTGGCGGTTTGTCGCTGTCCGCGACGCGGAAGTAAAACGCAAAATTCGCGAGGCGGCGGAAAAGGAAGAGTATGAGAGCTATCACGGCCGCATGAGCGAAAAATGGCTTCGGCGGCTCGCACCGCTCGGGACCAACGAGGACAAGCCTTTCCTGGAAATAGCTCCGTATCTGATCGTTGTTTTTCGCATCAATTCCTTTGTTGAAGACGGTGAGACTGAGCCGACTTATTATTCACAGGAATCGGTCGGCATTGCGGTGGGGATGCTGCTCGCCGCCTTGCAAAATATGGGCCTCGCGACGCTGACGCACACTCCAAGCCCAATGAAATTTTTACAGGAAATACTCGGACGGCCAAAAAACGAAGTACCGTTCGTTCTGATCCCTGTTGGCTACCCGGTCGAGGATGCCAAAGTGCCGGACCTACGGCGTAAGTCACATGATGAGATAATGTTGGTTATTTGAGCTTCCGCATACCAAAACAGGGGCAGAAACGCGAGTGTTCTTCCCCATTCGCAAAACATTATCTTCTGAGCGTTGCATTGATCGCCCAGGGCCCAGGGTTTAAGGTCAGACCAGTGATCCGGCCGCCGGCTTCGTCAAATCTCAGAACATCACCCGCGGGCGCTTCAATAATAAATACGCCATTCTCGGCAGCGGTGATCTGATACTTTCTCTCTTTGTCGAAGTAGATTCGTCCATTTCCGTTAAAAACCGCGACGAGCGAGCCATTTTCCAAGGCGACCGTTAGCTCACCGCCACCATAAAAACCGAAGACGCCTGTGTATTTTTTCAGCAAGTCCGCGTCCGGTTGAGTCTTGAGCGGAGATGGAGTTGGCGGAAGTACCGGAACGCTGCTCAATACGGCATCCCAGGCGAGCTCGGAGGCAGCGACGCCAAGGTCAATCGGCGGCAAGTCAGGGTTCTCGACCTCGTCCGTCGTCACCGCGTAGAACACATCTCCATCCTCTTGCGTGGCAAACGGTTGTATGGCGCGGTTCATGGAGCCATGAACCTGGATCGCAAGACGCTGAAGGGCCCAGAACGGGAGTTTTTGGTTGGTTACAACAAGCGTCAATGTTGTATTGCCTGTCGGACCACCCGTGTTTTGTGAGCCTCCGCCGATCGGAGCGAACGTCTTTAGCTTGTCCGTAATCAACGGACAATCTCCGCCAGTACTGTTCCTTTTGCATCTCACGACTCGTCCGTTTCGGTCCACGACTGCTCCAAGTGCGTTGACGACCGTAAACACGCCGATCTTCGTTGGCCCGATGGTGCGAAACGCCCCGCCCTGTCCTGAATGCGGCCAGTCCGCATACGCGTCGACGCTTTTTCCGCGCGCATAATAGACACCCTGCATCGCGAACCGTCCCGCACCACGGGAGCCCAACGAAAACCAGCCCGGCTCGGCGGACATCAACGCCGCCCTGCCAAGATCGTCGTCCGGCGTGATCCGGCTAAACCTCCGACCGCCGACATCATAAATGATCGCGCCGACAATGCCCGCGATGAAATCGACGTTCCCTTCCCTGGCCTTGATGTCTTTTATGCCGTTCGCGACACCGGTGGCGGCGGAGAGTCCGTACCACGACCCGCCCGAGAAAACTACTGCCTGCATCATTTTGGATTCGTACGAATTCATAAGGGCGGTAGCATTCACCGTTCCGGTAGCTCCTCCTCTCGCATCGACCGCGCCTTTAACTCCTTTCGGAAAGTAAAAGACCGTAGTTCCGGTTGGCCCCTCTTCATATTCCGCGACGCCCACACGCATTTCCGGGAAGTCGAACTTGATGCTGGGGCCGTCTTTATAGACTTTGGGCGTCGGGGAGGTGGACTCCTTTTTCTGTTCCTGCGCAAAAGCCGTTCGGCCAAATGAGGCTCCGAGCAACGCTAAAATAGCAAAGAGTAAAGTTGGGGTTGTTAGTCTTTTCATATTTCTTTGCCTGTCAATACAAATGATGTCTGACGATCTTCATCTATTTTACCGGTAATGCCGGTATTTTCTCCGTTCGCATCGCCGCGTGATAGGCGAACGACGCAAGTACGACCGCGCATTGCTGCAGGTCGGCGGGTTTTACTCGTTCGTAGGTATCCATATTTGTATGGTGTATGCGGGTGTCGTAAAGATCGTAGTCCTGAACGGCGTTAAAGCCGAGTACACCGGCACGGTTGTATGAAACATGGTCGGTGTTGCCGATCGGCTGGATGATATTCTTGCGGGCACCGAGGTCTTTGAACGGTTCGAGCCACGCGTCAAAGATCGGTTTTACGGCAACGTTATTTTCGAGATACCAGCCGTAGATGGGGCCGGTCCCGGGATCGAGGTTGAAATAAACGTCGAATTTGTCGCGTGCCGATTTGTTAGCGTCGCCGGCCAGATATTTTTGCACCCATTTTTGCGAGCCAAGCAATCCTTGTTCTTCGCCGTTCCAGATGGCCAGCCGGATAGTACGGCGCGGTTTGGCACCTATGGCTTTTAGAATACGCATCGCTTCGAGAGCGACGGCCGCGCCGTCAGCGTTGTCGGCGGCACCGGTTCCCGCGTGCCACGAATCGAGATGAGCGCCGATCATCACGGTTTCGTCCTTGAGGTCGGAGCCGGGCAATTCGGCAAGTACGTTGTAGCCGTTCTTGTCGTCGGTGTGAAATTTGGTCTGGACATTGACGCGGAGCTTGACCTTGACGCCGAGTTCGAGCATTCGGGCGATCATGTTGTAATGCTCGGCACTCAAAATAACGCTCGGCATCGCTGCATCGCCGTTGTCACGGCCAAGGACGAAGAGCGTGCCATGCTCGCCGCGATTTGGGCGTAGGATCACGCCCGCACCGGTGTCAAACAGCGCCTTGTTCATCGCCGCCGGCGTGACCATCGGCGACGAGCCCTGCGGTCGCCCGGGCTGGCCGATGGCGACCGGCGTGTCAAACATCGTCGGCTGCTGCCGATCGATGCGTTCGAATGAGTCTTGTATAGGCTGGCTCATGACGATGGCACCTTTGAGCTGGCCTTTCATTTTTTCGAGATCCGCTTGGGTTTTATTGCCGACAAAGACCGGTGTCGCCACGATCTCGCCTGCCGTCGATGCGGACCACGCTTCGGGATAGCCGATCAGCGGCATGTAACGCGGCTCGATCATCTCGACGGTCGATTTTTCAAGCGTCCAGCCACGGCCAAAATCCCACGTCTCAAGGTAAGGATTGCCCAATCCCCAATCTTTGAGCAACCCTACGGCATAGTCGTCGGCAGCCTTTACCGCCGGAGATCCGGTCAGACGCGGGCCGATCCCCTCGGTAAAGTGCGTAAAGGTTTTGTGGACCTGTGAGCGGTTCAATCCCTCGTCACGGATCTTGGCGTTGATAGCGGCATCTACTGGCTCCTGCGCTATTAGCGGATAAGGGGCCAACAACGAGGAAATCACAATAAGAGAAAAAAATATCGTTTTCATATAAGGTTAAGTTTTTATGCAAGTTCCTTCCTGATCGCGGCTATCGCCCTATCTATATCATCTTCGGTGTTGAAAATATGAGGTGAGATGCGGTTACCGTTGAACCACCGTTTTTCCGCGACCTTGATCACCACTTTGTGTTTTGCCAGTAGCCGATCTCGAAGGTCGCGGCTATCCACACTGTCGGGGATCTTAAAGGCGACGAGCGCCGTTGCCTCAGGTCCGGGCGGCGGACTATAGAGTGTTATTTTTGGAATTTTTGCCAAACCGGCATAAGCACGGTTTCGAAGGCCGATAGTCTTTTTCTCGACGGCCTGCATGCCTCTCGATCTCATGGCCTGAGCGGCTTCGCCAAGACCGATAACCAAGGGCAAGCTGCCGACGCCCGTCGAACCGCAGACGAATCGAAGCCCCTGCTCTCGCTCTAATGGCTGGATAGTTGCGGCGGAAAGCTTGTTGATGTACGCAAACCCTGTGCCCTTCGGCCCCATTAGCCATTTATGCCCCGTACCGACATAGGCATCACATCCGAGAGCCTTAACGTCTACATCTATACACCCGACCGCCTGGGCGCCGTCAACGATGAACAAAATACCATTCTGCTTTGCTATCTCCGCAATCTCATTGATGGGCATTCGTAGGCCGGTCGAACTGATAACGTGACTTACGTTTATTACTTTCGTTTGCCTGGTTATTGCCGCTCGAAGCCGGTTGATTATGGCCTTTACATCGTAATCGGTGGGTGAAATTGTGACCACATCGACCTCGATCCCGTTGTGTTTCTTAAGGTAATGCCAACCGTTTGTCCCTCCCTCATGTTCGACATCGGTCGTTAGGATCCGGTCACCCCGGCCAAGACCAAGGCTTACAGAAATGCTGTTCATGGCGGCGGTGGCACTACGGGTTAACATGATCTCGTCAGCGGTACAGTTAATAAGAGCCGCGAGTTGCTCACGTGCCTTGTCCGTTGCTACGTGAACGGGGCCATCACCGTATGCCATCATTACAGGATCCGATTCGAGCTGATACCAGGCCTGAAGCGTTCGGTCTAATATGGACCTGGGAGTGGGCCCAAGAGCCGCCGTGTTTAGATAGATCAACCCGGGTTCAAACATATATTCCGGGTTCGCCGCAACGCTTGAGGTCTGAGAGAAAGCCTGCCCCGATAAAGAAGCAGCTCCGGCGGCAGCCAGCCCCGAGATCAACTCGCGTCTTGTGATATCTTTCATCGTTCCCTCCGTCAGCGCATGGCTTAACTTTCCTTTACTGCACTACCACCGGCATTTCGATAAAGCTCTGCTGACCTGTCAGGTGATATATCCGCTGTGTTGCCTTTTTGTAATCCTCAGGTTTTGCCCAGAATATGTTTGGGACAAATGTCTGTGGATTTCGGTCGTAGAGCGGGAACCAGCTCGACTGTATCTGCACCATAATCTTATGGCCGGGCAGGAAAACGTGATTTGCGTTTGGCAGTGCAAACTTATAAAGCAAAGCTTTGTTTGCCTCGATCGGTTTTGGCGTCTCAAAACCTTCACGATAGCGGCCGCGAAAAATGTCCATTGCGACCGCCAGTTGATAGCCGCCCATTTCGGGCTGTCCGGCGAACTCGTCGGGATAAACGTCGATAACCTTAACGACCCAGTCGGAATCGGTGCCGCTGGTCGAGGCAATGAGGTTAGCTATCGGTTTGCCGCTGATCTTTGTTGGAGAGGTCAGGGTGTCCGAAGTGTAAGTCAAAACATCAGTGCGGCCTGACGCCTCACGTTGATCGTCGACCAGCCAACGCCACCACGACAATTCTTCGGTGTAACCGGTCGGCCGATTTGGGCGTGCTCTAAACGGCACTGGTTTTGCCGGATCGGATATGTATTCGTCGTACGCCTCACCCGCCCCCGGTGCGGTCATTGTCGCTTTAAAACCCGAATTCAGATACAGCGGTGTTGGCTTGATATTGCAGCCACTCGTGCATCCGGAGGGCCAGGACGGCAGACGACGCCAGGTGTTTGTACCTGATTCGAATGCGTTTACCGGAGCAACGTCCATCGCCGGAGCGTCGTCTTTTAGATAATGTGCCAGAAAAGGTGCGAGGATATTCTTTCTAAAATATGTTCCCGTGTCGCTGCCCCATCGGATCGCCCCGATCTTGTCCGCGTTCTGGATCTCCTGGCCATGGTGCCATGGGCCCATAACGAGAAAGACCTTGTCGTTGTTTACGTCTTTCGGCTTGATCGCTTTGTAGACAGCCGGCGCGCCATAAATATCTTCCTGGTCCCACAGGCTGTGAACCAGCATCACCGGCACCTTTAGCGGCTGTTTGGCGAGGATCTTGTCCATTGCTTGTTCCTGCCAGAACGAGTCGTAATTCGGGTGCTCGATCACTTTTCGCCAAAATCCGCTCTGCTCCAGACCACGCTGACGCCCAAGTTCGCCGGCCGATCCGGCACGCATGAACATGTCGTAGTCGTCATAATTGCTCGTCCACCACGTCGATTCGTTCGCACGGGTCACGACTTGATCATAAATGTATGGCATGTTTTGCTGGCGGAATGCTCCATTGTGAAACCAATCGTCACCCATCCAACCGTCAACCATCGGATTCATCGGCACTGAAACCTTTAGGGCCGGATGCGGGTTGACCAGAGCCATTAGCGGAAGAAAACCATCGTACGAAATGCCAAGAATGCCGACCTTGCCGTTGCTTTCCTTGACGTTTTTGACGAGCCAGTCGATAGTGTCGTAGGTGTCCGTGGCATGGTCGACCGGCGTCGGGTTGAGCGGCCCGTGGAGCGGCCGATTCATCACATAGTCGCCCTCCGAGCCATACCTGCCGCGGATGTCCTGAATGACACGGATGTAGCCGCCCTCGACAATTACGTCTGTCGCGTTGTCGTACCCGTAAAGACTGGGGCCGAGATGCGAACTGTTCGAATTGGTCGTCAAAGCCGAAGCGTTGTACGGTGTCCTTGTCAGCAAGATCGGAGCGTTTTTGGCACCTTTTGGGACCAGAACGACAGTGTGTAGCTTGACGCCGTCCCGCATCGCGATCATCAGGTCGCGCCTTTCGTAGTCAAATCCTGAATTTGTAGGTTTAAATTCGTCCGGCGTTTCGCTCGGATAGTCCGGATACTTGGGTTTGACGGGTGTTTGAGCCAGTATATTGCCGACGCCCGTCAAAAACAGCGAGACGAGCAGAAAAATAACGATTTGCCGATGCTTCATTTCTAATTCCCTCCAATGGATTCAGTTGCGGACTTGAGTTGTATCGATATCGTAAACAATACCGCTAAGTCGGTTAAATAGACAAACTTGGAATGCACGCGCCGGCCCTTGTGGCATAATTAATTTGTTATGTCAGAAAAAATGCCCGCTATTTTTTTTGGCCACGGCAATCCGATGAACGCCATTTCGACGAATGGCTATACCGAGGCGTGGGTGGAGATCGGACGGAGCATTCCTATTCCGAAAGCAATTCTATGCGTTTCGGCACACTGGTATATCGCTAACGTCG
>JAYVDQ010000093.1:0-2226 GCA_043749325.1 Chloracidobacterium sp.
CTCATCACATACGCCTGTGGGATGGTCTGCAATAACGCAAAGCCATAGATAACGATCGTCGACCAAATGGCGAGCGAAACTAGGATCGCCGTTTTTGAGCTGGTAAAATGCGCGATCCGTTCGAATGTCAGAGCACCGACGATGCCGACGACCTGAGCTATCAGAAAGGCGATGAACAGCACAGAGTTATCAGCGGGCAGGCCTTTTGCAACGAACAGCTCTTGCGTGATAAACAGTCCCGACATCGTTATCACAGTTTGGATACCGTCGTTATAAAGCAAATAGGCCGCGAGAAACCGCAGCGTGTTTTTGAGCTTGAACAGTTCGCGAAACGTCGCGGCGACCTCGCCAAGGCCGGCCGCGATCATTCCCTTTCCCTCCGGGGCGGTGCGAACCGGCATCCGGTTTTTCAGAAACTTGAATGTGAACAGCGAAAAGACGCCCCACCAGATCCCCGAGCCGAGAAAACATAGTCGTTCAGCCATCTCGACCGAGATGCCAAGTTTTGCGGCGTTCGACAGGAGCACGAATGCGAGTATCAGGGTTATTGTCGCCCCGGTGTATCCGATCGCAAAACCCCAGCTCGAGACCTTGTCTCTATTTTCTTCCGAGGTTATATCATTAAGAAAAGAATTGAAAAACACGATCGACGCCCCGGCACTAAGGTTTGCAAGGATAAAGGCCACCGAACCGAACAGATAAAGATTTCCCTGGGCAAAAAACAGCAACCCGCAGCCGATAGCCCCGAGGTAGCAAAATACGGCCATGAATGCTTTCTTGAGATGCGTGTAGTCAGCGATCGCTCCCATTATCGGGAGTACAAAGATTTGGAGAAACACGGACAGGCCGACCGAGTACGAAAACATCGATTTGGCCGTCACCAGATCGTATCCGGCGAGACTGATAATGACTCCGTTTTCGCCGACAGCCTGTTGGGCAAGTTCGGTCAGGTACGAGCCGACAAGGACGCCCAGAACCACGGCAAAAAAAGCGTGGTTTGCAAAGTCGTACATGACCCAACCGAAGATTTCCTTACGGTCGTCTTTTCGAGGCGTAGTTAGATCCATCGGTTCGATATTAGCTCGGCTGTTTTATGATACCTGTTCACAATAAAGCAGATACGGATATTTGTCTAACCCGTCGTCAATCTTGAGACATTGGCGTAACAAGTTTTCAAAAATTCTCATCTTCCCGTATCATTTTACTTCGCGCTGTTCGCGACACCCGTTATATGAAAGCGATGATCCTCGCTGCCGGGTTTGGCACCCGGCTGATCCCACTTACAATCGACCGCACCAAACCCGCGATCCCGTTTCTGGGTAAACCGCTCGTGGGATATGTCGCGGAGTATGTCGCAAAATTTGGCATAACTGACGTCGTTGTAAATCTGCACCATCAGCCGCAATCGGTCATCACCGCACTGGGCACTGGCAGCGATTTTGGCGTTACCATCGATTACACGATCGAGCAGCCGGATATCCTCGGAACCGCAGGAGCACTGGATAATGCGCGTCAATACCTCGAAGATGGCACGTTCCTGATCGTAAACGGCAAGATAATCACGGATATCGATATCGCTGCAGCGGTTGAAACTCACCGGAATTCCGGAGCGATCGCGACGATGGTTTTAAAACCGAATCACAAACGCGAAAAATTTACGATCGTACATACCGACGATGGCCTGGTCACCGGATTTGGCGACGACGCAAAGCCAGTTAGCGAAGAGGAGCTTCGCGATGTCGATCGCCCGATCATCACGCCGCTGATGTTTACCGGAATTCACATCATGGAGCCTAGCGTTTTCGACTACATCCCGCGGGGCGTTTATTCGGATATCGTGCCGACGTTTTACAATCCGGCCTTGCGCAAAGGCGAGAAGATCGCGGCCCATGTGACAGACGCCAATTGGTTCGAATTGTCTACGATTCCCCGCTATCTCGATATCTCGCTTGCAATGATGGGGACGGGCGATGTTCACTTTGGCCGCAATTGTGTCATGGCCGGAGCCGTGAGCCTTAAGGATTCGGTTATCTGGGATGATGTAACCATCGGAGATGGGGCCACGCTGTATCGGACCATCATCGCCGACGGCGTAACGATCGAACCGGGCGAGCATTTTGAAAACGTCGCCATCGTTCGCGCGGATATGGTCCGAAGTTGCGAAGAGATTCCCGTAAAAGCGCTGAAGGGCTACATTCAGGGCGAAAATTATATTGTTCCGCTGAA
>JAYVDQ010000094.1:0-3654 GCA_043749325.1 Chloracidobacterium sp.
GTGATAAATTGTTAGAGTTATTTTTTTTAAAGAAGAATAGTCTTTCAGCAGTTTACTACGAGTACTGAGCGTAGGCGGTTGCCCCAAAACTTAAATGGAGTTCTCGATGAAACATCAAAGGACAGACCGGTGGACAATCGCCATAATTGCAGCGATATCCGTTTTCGGGCATGGCGCCGCGGTTTCGGGCGAGCGTGAACAGTCGCTCACCAAACTTGATCGACAAATCGACAAGCACGCACAGCGTACGGTCGCCGAAGGCAGGCAAACCTTCCGCTACGATACCTTCGGCGACGAGGCTTTCTGGGGCGATACCATCAAGCTGCATCAAGCCATCCAAGGAACACGCTTTGGTGGAATCGGCCCGGGCGTTAGCCCTAAGACCGCTTTAGCGGTCGGCCTAAAAGTGGATGTTGACGCGCTTCCCAATGAATTAATAGCGAGCCTAAAGAACGACCGGGTCGATTTAAATGATCCGGCGACCACTCTGGCATTGCTAAAGTTGAACGCGGTCATTGGCGTCACGGGTTTCTTTGAACCGGCTGGGACGTTACGTTCCATCGGTATTCAATGTGCCCTGTGCCACACCGCCGTAGATGATTCGCTTGCACCAGGGATTGGTCACCGGCTCGACGGCTGGGCCAATCGAGATCTTAATGTGGGTGCCATCATTAACCTCGCCCCCGATTTGAGCGCGGTAGCCACGCTGCTCGGGGTTGACCAACCGACCGTTCGCAAGGTGCTGACCGCCTGGGGCCCGGGAAAATTCGACGCCGAGCTGTTGCTCGACGGCAAGGGCTTCCGACCTGACGGAAAAACCGCGGCGACACTTATCCCGCCGGCATTCGGATTGGCCGGCGTGAACTTGCATACCTGGACCGGCTGGGGCTCCGTCCCGCATTGGAACGGCTTCGTCGCCAATCTGGAGATGCACGGTAAGGGAACATTCTACGACCCGCGTTTGAATGACCCGGTGCAATTCCCGGTCGCAGCCCGCGCGGGTTCGGGTAACGTGCGCAACGATCCGGATCTGATCAGCTCGAAACTACCGGCTCTACATTTTTATCAGCTTGCGATTCCCGCGCCAAGGCCGTCGCAGGGTAGCTTCGACCAGAACGCGTCGCAACGCGGCAAGCAAGTATTCGAATCCAAGGCACGCTGCGCCACCTGCCATGTTCCGCCGACTTTTACCGAGCCCGGTTGGAACATGCATACCGCGCAAGAGATCGGCATCGACGATTTCCAAGCCAATCGCGCGCCAGATAAACGTTACCGCACTGCACCGTTAAAGGGTTTATGGACCCACACGAAAGGTGGTTTTTATCATGACGGGCGCTTTGCCACATTGCTTGATGTCGTTAACCACTACGACGCACACTTCGGCTTGAGCCTGAACCAGCAAGAGAAAGGAGACTTGATGGACTACTTGAAATCACTATAGCGTTGTTGCAGTAACACGCGGCCTTCCATTCCCGTCGGAGCTGAGTGATCTCTTCGCTAGGCGCTATGTACTGGGAATCTGGTCACGGTGAAATATATTACTGCCAAGTCCCCTCCGTTTGGCTCGATACATGGCTATATCCGCATAACTGATGAGCGTGCCGGGCTCATTTCCGGCGACCGGGTAAATACGCCGCTCGCAAGCGAAATTCGGGGCCGATTATTTTATGTGGCGTGGCCTTAAACAGACAGAACTGAAGGAGAAAACACTATGAAAGTACAAAGTGCATTCATCAAACCATTCGCCATAGTAATCGCTCTTGCAGCCTTTTTCGCCGCCTGTTAGCGGGGTTAGGAATACGCCGGATTTTGGGGTTTAGCGCGCGACGTCCCCAAAATCATTCACCGCGTTTTTGCGCGCGTATTTTAAGTTTGGAATTTGATTTGCGCGTGTCGCGCAATGTTCTTTCAAAATAGCTTTTATTTCTTTCAACGACAGCGACGAACACTTACAAATCATCCGAGACCTTGAGGTTGCCCGCGTTCACGGTCAGCGCTGGCGTACCGAGTCGCGTACGTTGCTCAACGGATTAGGCGAAGCAATCAACACACAGTTTTCGCGTTGTAACTTGACCGATGCCGAGCGGGAGGTCGCTTTGCTTTTGCTAAAGGGACTGAGCACCAAGGAAGTCGCGGCGGTACGGGCCTCGAGCGAACGAACCGTGCGCGAACAGGCTCGCTCCATATACGCCAAAGGCGGGCTTACCGGACGTTCGGCGCTCTCGGCATTCTTCTTGGAAGATTTGCTCGCACCCATCGAAACCCCCGACAACGCTTCTTCGTAGATTTAACAACGAGCTCAATGTCACGCGCCGCCTCAGCCAACAGCAGGCCAAGAAGGCGCGTGAAGTCCCTTACGGATTAGCGAGCGCGCGCTCGGCGTGGCCCTTGGGATTGATGGTCATGCGCATCCACGGATGGATGCAACAAATGTATTTCTCCGTCTTGCCATTCTCGACCACGGGTCCCGGTACCGATTGACCCGCAGGCACAAAGAGATTCGTCGCGCTCGGCGACTTTGCCACTAACTGACCATTCACCACGTCGGCGCACTCGGGTGCTGGCGTCGGATTGCCGCTGGCGTCGTTCAGCGGTTGCACGAAACCGCCGCCGAATTCCTTGACTTTGGTAAAGGTGTGTAGCTCGCCACCGAAATTGGTGACCATTAGTTGCGTGCCTTTCTTCGCGCGGGCAAATAGTGGATGGAAACGCCAAGCGCCAACCGTTTGATCTTGTCCCAATTCCGCGAAGAATTGTGCCAGCGTCGTCGAAAACGAGCCGACACAAGTACCGACGCCAAAAGCGGCATTGAATGAAACCGGGTCACAGGTATCGCGCAGCTTGATTTGCAATGGACCCGGCGGATTTTTATCGCCATCGTCATCAGCGGCGTTAATGAGATTGGGAACGAACGACACAGCGATTAAGATAGCAACCAGTAGAAATCGATTCATTAGCGAAATACACATAGTGTTTCCCCCATTTGATTTGCGGTTGACAAAGTTCACGAATGCAGCGGTGTCGTCGAGCTCATATGGGTGCGCTTGCCACCTCGGTCGTCGATGGTCGGACGACCACGGTCACGCACTTCGCATATGGCGCAACGCAAAATAATCTTAATCCGATTTTGGTTGAATGCCAAGGGCCAGAAATTCGATTGTCTGGAAATTCGATATCGTTTAGGGATTCATTCCGGCGCGGCAAGTAAAAACAGCCGGTCATTTTTGATCAAGCGTTCGCTACATAGGCGGGCTCACTGGAGCAGATTTAGCGCTACCTCGGTAATAAGTGATCTGTTGACCCTATCACTTTTGGATAAGCCATTTGGCATATTGTGGGGCGTTGCAAATACCGGCACAGTTCCAACCACGACATAACGCTACAAACGACGCGGCCGACTAAGTGAATACTCGGCTAGAACTTTGAATTCCGTAGCACTCGCTCCTTACGTGCGGCGCGAGAAGTGGGCGGAGACGATCATGGAGACACAAACAATGATGGCCGTAGCAATAAGCGAACAATCGATCGCACCAGTATCTTCGAGCTGTCCGTGGCATGAACCTTCTGGTGCGGCGGTACAGTTGGATGCCGACGATGAATTGATCTTACCGAAACATAAGCGCGTAGTCGCGAGCTACACGGCCAATCCCTCGT
>JAYVDQ010000095.1:0-5148 GCA_043749325.1 Chloracidobacterium sp.
AGATAACAGGTCAGGAAGGGCGGCTCTGCCCCCGCTCTGCTTTCCATTTGGTTTCAGTCTCTCTTTCCCACTCATCCATTGCCCTTGCAAGCTTCTGAACATCATCCGGCCACCACCAATCCTTATCAATCTGTAAAAGAGGATCAGTTACCTCACCATAAAAAGCATGAAAGCTAGACCAACGGTAATCCTCTGTTGATTTAACCAGATTTGCGCGGAGCGGATTTGCATGTATGTAATTGATCTTCTGCCAGATCATCCAATTGCTCCATAGCGGCAGAGCCTTAAAGCTTTCCTGCCAAACCTGATGCTCGCCGTCGGGCTTGATAAACCAACTCTCCGGGCAAATCTTGACCAGGCATTTTGCCGACAAACTCTTTAACGCACCCGTCCATTCCTGAATATTGCCGTCACACGGATTGAACACCAGATGAAAATGGTCGGGCATTACAACAAAGGAGATCAACTTGCATTTCGGGTTGTCTCTGAGTTTCTGGCATTCCTGAAGAAAAGCCTTACAGGTATTCTCCGCGCGGAATATAGACCGTCTGTTATGCACATTTCCGGTGACAAAATGCAAAGCACCGGGTAGATTCTTGTTTGACCATTTCTTAGCCATACCTTTAAGAGCGGGTGCAGAGCAGCCCTTCCTGACCTGCAATCTAATCGGCCTTGATTCCTCTGATTTATCTTGTCCAATCACTCAAGCTGATTTTCAAAATTCAACTCAAACAATCTCACAGTAAGGAAGAACGGCTCTGCCCTCGCTTCTTAAAAACTCACGCCGCCAATGCCTCATTCAATTCTTCAATGATCGGGATCGCGTAGGTCAATTCACGCCGACGGTATGGCTGTCCATAAAATATCTGCAATGCAATGATCTCGTCGCGATGCTCGTCGATCCATGCCGTGAAATCGCTTATCAGTGCATTTGCCCGTTCGGTCTCGTCGCGGTTCCATCCGACCTTTGTCACTTTGTCGGGGTTAAGAGTGTCGATTATCTGGTAAAGCGATTTGCGGACATTTTCAACAAATTCGTTTAGCTCGCCCGTAAAGACCTCAGCCGCGTTTTCGATAATCACGCTTTGTCGTTGCTCTACGATCTTTTCTATCTGCTCGGGTGCTAGTTCAGGAGACTCGGTAGCGACTTCATCACGCAGGGCGTCGAGAGTATCCGGATCATACGACTTTAAAAGGTCGCCCGCGACCTGACTAACGGTTTTGCCTCCTGTCTTTTGTTTGAATAGTTCCCTTTGTTTATCGCTGATCTGCTTATCCAGGCGGATCAAACGCCCGGCAAGCGTAGAAAAGGTATCTTCATCACGATTGCCAACGGCAACGGCCTGCAACAGGTCTTTGAGATCAACATTCGGTTTTCGCTCCAGCGGACGGCTGTCCGTCTTGAGGCTCTTTGTCACACCGACCGCATCGACAATCACAAAATGGTCCTTGGCAAACTTTGCGGTCGGCGTCACTTTCTTGAGATCGTCAAGCGGGATCGTTCGTGTCCCGCGGCCCTTCATCTGCTCAAAATAGTTTCGGCTGCGAACATCACGCATAAACAGAAGGACTTCGAGCGGCTTAACATCCGTTCCGGTAGCGATCATATCGACCGTAACGGCGATTCGCGGATAATACCCGGTTCGGAAATCGGCCAGAATTGATTTCGGGTCTTCAACAGCTTTGTAAGTCACCTTTTTACAAAACCGGTTTCCTTCGCCAAACTCTTCGCGGACGATTTGGATTATATCATCAGCGTGGCTGTCGGTTTTGGCAAAGATAAGGGTCTTTGGAACTTCAAAATTACCGTCAACGTCGATGCGGTCTGGAAACATCGCCGGCAGATGTTCTTTGAACGTATTAATAATGGTGCGGATCTGGTTGGGATTAACCACATCCTTATCCAATTGCTTGCCGGTATACGTAACGTCTTCGTCAAGGGCTTCCCATCGTTTCTTTCTGGAAAGCTTTTCGCGATGATCGACAAACTCGCCTTTCCAAATTGCTCCGCCCTGTTGGGTAACCTCGGTTTCGATCAAATAGTTGTTAAAGCCGACGTTCACGCCGTCAATTACCGCCTGTTCGTGCGTATATTCGCTGACAACATTCTGATTGAAATAGCCGAACGTCCGGTTGTCAGGCGTAGCCGTCAAACCGACCTCAAATGCATCGAAATATTCGAGAACCTGTTTCCAAAGGTTATAAATGCTCCGGTGACATTCGTCGATGACGACAAAATCGAAAAACTCAAGTGGAACTTTTTCGCTGTATTCAACGGGAGGCGGAGTCTTGGGACGCCAATCAAATTCGTTGGGGTTAACTTCTTCGGCAGACTCCTCAAGTTCGGTGCCCCGCAAAACAGAATAAAGCCGTTGAATTGTGCTGATATAAACCTGATTGTCAGTCGGAATAAAACTCGATTTCAGTCGGTGGACACCGTAAAGCTCGGTAAACAGGCGATTGTCGTCATTCGGCAGAAAGGCCATGAATTCCTGTTCGGCTTGTTCGCCAAGATTGCGAGTATCGACAAGAAACAGAACCCTTTTGGCGTTCGCGTATTTGAGAAGGCGATAAATAAAGGTGATCGCAGTAAACGTTTTGCCCGAACCGGTCGCCATTTGGATCAATGCTTTCGGGCGATTGTCTTTGAATGACCGGTCAAGGTTATTTATGGCGATGATCTGGCATTCACGAAGACCTTCTTCCGGTAACGCAGGCAGTTTTTGAAGATTGTTTCTTAAAGTGTCGGTCTTCAGCCATTCACGAAATGTTTCTGGACGATGAAAAGAAAAAACCGGACGCGAACGCGGCTTTTCGTCGCGGTAATCGGTAAACCGCGTTAGTTCGCCGGTGCTTTCGTAAACGAACGGCAGCGGATCGTTATTTAGATGTTTGAGTTTTGCCTGAGCGTATTCGGTCGATTGCTCTTCGACCTGAGTTAGTTGAAAGCCCTTGTCTTCCTCTTTCGCCTCGATAACGCCGACCGGCTTTTTGTCGACAAAGAGCACATAATCGGCCGGGCCGACGTCCGTTTGATACTCACGGATCGCCACGCCGTCATTCGCTGCCAGATTGATCTCCGTCTTTTTCTGCACAGCCCAACCGCACGCACGCAACTGCGCGTCGATATTATCGCGGGCTATTTGTTCGGGATTCTGATTCGGCATCCGTCCACCTATTCTAGCGCAAATCACTCGGTCGCTATTGCTCGCGGTTCTATCCCGGCATCAGTTGCCTTTTTTTCTATTGATCTTACCGAGAATCTCGTTAGGCGGGATATAGATTGCCGTGGGGACGTGGGTCCGCTCCTGATCGACTCAGTATTTCCGTTTCAGCCATTCTTCGGGAACCGGAATGATACAAATATTCATTGATTTGCCGTCAGCCGAGAGCATGGCGGATTCGATCTCGATCTTTGTACCGTCGGGGCTCATTGTCGGATGTGGGTGATCCTGGGCCGTATCCTTGTGGCCTGTCGACAGCATCATCATCTCGTGCGAATGCCGGTCGATCAGGTAAATGCTCCGTGAAAAATCGTCCCCGACGGCCCAACGTCCGTCCGGCGAACCGCTGACATGCCACAGGCCGCTGCCGCTCGGCGTTTGTCCGGCGATCACCATTTCACGGGTTCGAAGATTAACTATTGCCAGTCCCGTCGGCTTTTCCCGGGTTCCGGACGGCCCCCAGGCGGCCTCCTGTCCGGGGTTTGCACCGCTTACCGGAGTTCCGGCTCCAACGTCTTTGGTGCTACCGGGAATTTTGCGATGGCCCATTATCGCTAGTGCAACTTCATCCTTTGAGATCACAGCTTCATGCGTCACCCATTCGTACTCGGATTCCGGATACAGCGGCCGCAAACCGCTGCCGTCTGAGAGCACGGTCCAGGTTCGCTGTGGCGCTTTGCCGCCCGTTTCCCAGCAAAAAACGATCTCGCCGGGCACCCATGGGTTTGTTTGGATATGGCCGATCTGAAACGGAACAGAAACGACGTGCTTGATCGCACCCGTGTGAACATTCATCGCAGCGATGCCTGACGGGCCGGCTCCCATATTGCGTGGGCCAAAATTCTTCTCGATCTTTGCTTCTGTGGGCATGTGCCGGGCAGCTTCGGAGCGTCCGACGCGGAAATACGCCCAATTTTCGTTGCCATCCAGAGCCATATCGCCGCCGGCGTCGATCTCCGCGGGCGTCGTTCCACAAATTCGCTGATATGCATCTGCCGATTTCAATTTCCCGACGGCGCTATCGGCAAACAGTTTTGCAAGATCGACCTCGACGATCTGCATCGGCCTTGGTGCCGGAGCTGGACGCTGAGTTGCGGGCGTGCCTGAAGTCGGAGGCGGCCCGGACGGACGCTGCGGCGGCGGATTTGGATCGCGAAGAAAGAAAAGTTTCATCGAGTTTCGAGCCACATTGAGCATTCCCGTGTAGCCGCCCTCGGTCACTTGTACAATATCACCGGATTTTTCGTTGACGGCCATCGCTTCGCCGCGTACGCGGTTAGAACGAAAAATAAGCCATTGGCCATCGGACGTCCATTGATTGTGCGTCTGATAGATCTTGGAATCCCCGGCGGGTGTGCTGGTCAAAAACGTGAGCATCGTGCCGGTTACCGGATCTTTAACTACTTTGCGCTCGGATGGAAATCTCTTTCCGATCTGGGCGTCCGCCGTTCCCCAAAAAATGATCGTAAGTAAGATCGCGAACAGGGTTGTAAATCGATTCATATATTTGTCATCCAGCCGGACGAATATTGCCGGCGCTATTCCCCTGGTATTGCCAGTCTAATGTCCGACGGCGACCGAAATTTTGTTGCTAGCGAGCCCAGCGGATTTTGCCGTAATGTTGATCGTGCCGGAGGCACTTTTGGCCTTTACCAGAGCCTCGCACTTTCCCTGAAATGCCCGGCGTTGTTTTGCCTGGAACGGATCGTGGTCGGCGTTGTCCCCGCTGTCAACGGCGACAACATCCCCTGCTCCCGCGGTTTCGAAAATGATCAGGTTATTTGCGTTCGGAACAACTATCCCATTTTTATCTACCACCGTCGCGGTGACAAAAACTACGTCATTCCAGTCGTTCGTTATTTTTGTTTTATCGGCATTTAGCAGTATCCTCGCGGCCGGTCCGGCGGTCGTGAGTGTGTATTCG
>JAYVDQ010000096.1:0-4562 GCA_043749325.1 Chloracidobacterium sp.
GAGAGTGAACATTTTTCTTCTTATTTTGTCGTCGTCGAAACAGTAGACGGGCAGCAGGTTTGGCGGGGGAAAGTTCGCAAATCCAGCAAAAAGAATAACGCAAGCACCGTAACGTTAACCGTTCCGGCACGTCTCTTACCGAGAGGCGATTACATAATTACACTTAAAGGATTAGCCAAGGGCGGAGCCTACGATACAGTTGCTGACTATTCGTTTACCATCGATCGACGGTAGGAAATTAAGTGGATTTCTCGTCCCAGCCACGTTTATTTGATCTGCAAATCAAACGGCATCATCAGCATCGCCTGTCCACGTTGCATCTGGTCGAACAATGCCACGTAGCGGAATGCTCGTCTCACGTCTGCCGGCAGCGATTCGAGCAACGCGGCCTGAGCCTGCTGCTCTTTGGTTTCGGACGAAGAATCGTTGCCGAACCAAGTCTCAAAGAAAGGCCTTGGTTCCGGGAAGACAACACGTTTTACGTCTTTGTCACCCGGCAGATTTGCCAGATCTTTTGCGACGCTGATAGCCTTTTCCAGACCGCCGAATTCGTCGATTAAGCCGTTGGCTTTGGCCTGTGTTCCGGTCCATACATGGCCCTGACCGATAGCATTGACCTCCTCCGCGGTCTTATTGCGGCCTTTGGCGACCTTTGGCACAAAGTTGTCGTAGTAAACGCCGTTGGCCTGATCGACCATCTTGGCGCGTTCGTCGGGGGTAAATTTCTCGGTCTCGCGGAAAATGCCTGCGTTACGCCCACGCATCACGTATTCGTTGGTGACGCCCAGCCAGTCATACAGTCCCTTGACCACGGGCTTGCCCAAAAACATCCCGATCGAACCGGTGATCGTGGCGGGCTCAGCGACAATCTTGTTGGCGTTGCAGGCGATGTAATAACCACCCGATGCCGCCACGTCCGCCATCGAAACGACAACCGGTTTCTTGGCCTTTGCGTTTTCGATGGCATGCCACATGATGTCGGACGCAAGAGCCGAACCGCCGGGCGAATCCACACGTAGGACAATCGCCTTGATCGATTTATCCTCGGCTGCATCATTTACCGCGTCCACGATCGTGTCCGAGCCGACCATCTCGCCATTGAGTGGACCGTTGCTCGAATGGCCGATATTGATCGCTCCCGACGCATAGATGACCGCGATTTTTTCGCCGTTATTAAGGCCGAGGCTGTCCGAGGGGATCTCGCGGTACTCGCCGCCGCGTATGGTCCGAAGCTTGTCCCCTTCTTTGTAGCCAAGTGCCGATCTGAGAGCATCATCAACTTGGTCGCTATAAAAGGCGTCATCGATCAGGCCAAGAGCTTTGGCTTTGTTCGCATTGTACGGCGCACCATCGACCAAGGCTTTCACGTCCTCGACCGATTTCTTTCTCGATTCTGCGATCGCGGCCGTGAACCGCGAAAAATATTCATCGAGGACGGCGTTGAGAACCTCTCGTTGGCCATCGGACATTTCCTTGCGGGTGTAACGATCAGGAGCATTTTTGTATTTTGGGCCGATCTGAATCACATCGGCCTCGATGCCGAGCTTGTCGAGCGATCCCTTATAAAACATCGCTTCGGCGGCGAAACCATTGATGTAAATATCACCCGACGGAGGTAGGTATATCTTGTCGGCGGCGGTGGCGAGATAATATTCGCGGTTGGTGCCGATCTCCATATAGGCGTAAACAGGTTTGCCCGACGCCTTAAAATCTTTGACCGCGTCGCGAAACTCGTCTGCCTTGCCCCATCCGATGCCGGGAAAATTAATGTCAAGTAAAACGGCGCTGATGCGGTTGTCGACCTTTGCCTTTCGCAATTGCGTCAGCAGGCCCGTAAACGATTGAGACTGCTTGATGCCAAAAGCTTTGGCAAGGGGTTCCTCGGCGACGTAATCGGGCAGCTCGCCGGAAACGCTCAGGACGAGCACGCTATTGTCTTTAACGCTGGGTTTGCCCATGTTTCGGCTGGCGTAAACGATCACCACGATTGCGACGATAAGGAGGGCGAAAAGAATACCGCCTAAAATTAAAAATATTTTCGAAGTTTTTGACATTGCCATCGTTATTTATTGTCCAATAAATGCATCAAAGTTGATATTAATATTACGCCAAAATGCTGAAAAAGGTTTGTGTTGTGTAAAGAAAATTAATGGCAGGAAGACCAAGCTCCAAAGATAGATCTTGTCAGAACCGGGAGCGATAGCGACTGGGTATCTACGCTAGCGGCAAGGACCCCGTCGCTATCGCTCCCGGTTCTGACTTTAACGGAAATTTGCTATATTCAGTCCTTATGGCTAAAAAGGGTTCGATCCTTATTTGCGACGATGAAGAGATAATGCGCGACGTGCTCGAAACGATCCTTTCGGGTGCGGGCTATAAGGTCGATCTCGCCAAGACCGGCGAAGAAGCGGTCGAGATGTATTTGCTGAAAAATTACGACGTCGTTTTGATGGATGTTTCGATGCCGGGAATGGGCGGCCTGACGGCGCTCGAAGAGCTGATCAGTGTGGACGCCGAGGCCGTTGTCCTAATGGTAACGGCCTATGCGACGTTCGACACAGCGATCTCCGCTTGGGAAAAGGGAGCCGCGGGCGTGATCAGAAAACCGTTCCAAAATGAGCAGATACTCGCTCTTACAGCCAAAGGCATAAGGAAGCGGCGCAAGGAAGAGGAACGTCAGGTTCTGAGGCAGGCGATGGTCAGGTCGGTCAAGCGCGAGGGTTTTATTGGCCGTTCCGAGATAATGGAAAACGTCTTTCGCCTCGTTGACCGCGTCGCTCCGGCTCGCTCGACCGTGTTGATCACCGGTGAGAGCGGCACAGGAAAGGAATTGGTTGCCAAAGCGATCCATGAAGCGAGCCCGCGTTCGTCCCACCCATTTGTTGTCGTCAATTGCTCCAACATCCCGTCAGAGCTGCTCGAGTCCGAGCTTTTTGGCCATACAAGAGGAGCTTTTACAGGAGCCGTCGCGGCCAAGAAAGGGCTTTTTGAGGTTGCCGATACTGGCTCGATATTTCTGGATGAGATCGGTGATCTGCGGCCCGAAACACAGGTGCGGCTTTTGCGCGTGATCCAGGAAAGGGAGTTTACACCGATCGGTGAAACGGCTCCGACCAAGGTTGATGTCCGCATTATCGCCGCTACCAACGTCGACCTCAAAGAGGCCGTCAAGAACGGACAATTTCGTGAGGATCTGTATTTTCGTCTTTCGGTGGTCCCGCTTGAGCTGCCGCCGCTGCGGCAGAGACGCGAGGACATTTTGCCGCTGGCCCAGCATTTCATCCGAAAGTATTCCGAAGAAAATGGCCGCGAAGTCTCGGAGAATCTTTCTCCTGAGGTACTCTCTCTGCTCGAAAACTATTATTTTCCCGGCAACGTCCGCGAACTTGAAAATATCATCGAGCGGGCAATCGTCATCGCCCCCGGTAATGAGGTAACGGTCGAATGTTTGAGGCCTGAGGTCCGCGATCCGCAAGCAGCCTTTGACATGATCTCGTCGACCGAAGGCACCTCGCACAACATAGATATTTCCCGAGGGGTCAATTTCTATGACGAAGCAAAAAAATTCGAGATCGACCTCATCCGCCGCGCGCTCGATCAAACCGGCGGCCACCAATCCCGAGCCGCCCGGCTCCTCGGTCTAAATGCAACGACACTAAACTCAAAGATCAAATCCTACAATATTTCATTACGCGATTCTAAATAAAAAAGCAGAACCTGAGCCTTCCTTCTGGCTCCTCCGGTGGTTTTATTTCAGTATTCTTCCTTACATAAAGTGGCCGAATATTTGGATTTTGTCCATTTTTTTAACAAATTCTTTACAAACTCTTAACGAAAAAAAACATTTGCGCTCCGTGGATCCCTCGAAAAAATGAAAAATAAGGGTACGAGAAAAGACTGTAACCATTTGATTTTCATACGTTACGCCGTACTGCAAGCAATTCAGCCGTTGTCTTTGCTTCCAACCTGCGGTTCGACGGGTCTAATGGCACGCAACTTGCCATTAACGCAGTAGACTGTTTTCTACACTAAAAAGTTATACACAGATTCGATCTGGTCATGGTATTTACCGGAAGATTTCCGGAGGCGGATTGAAAAGGATGCGGAAGGCCGTATTTGGACGTTTTTTGCTTTTTGGGCGTCGAATTTATTTTTTTTGCAGCATTTATTTGGCACTTATCTAAAGTGAGTTTCTGAAGTATTTTTTTGAGGAGGAAAGAATGAGAAAGTTTACAAAGTTATTGATAGCCGGTTTCGCGTTGCTCTTATGCCAGATCGCTATTAATGCCCAAACAACAGGTTCTATTAACGGAACGGCAAACGATTCGAATGGAGCCGCTGTGGTAGGTGCCACAGTAAAATTGAGCAATAAAGAAAACGGTGCGGAACGCACAACTGTGAGCGGCGACAAAGGCGAATACGCTTTTAGCCAAGTTACGCCCGGAATCTACACCGTTTCAGTGGAAGGCAAAGGCTTTAAGAAAACGGTTGCTTCGGACATCCAGGTCGAGGTTGCTAAGATCGCCGAGGTCACGATCGTGCTGCAGGTTGGTCTCGCCAGC
>JAYVDQ010000097.1:0-2423 GCA_043749325.1 Chloracidobacterium sp.
TCGCGATGTATTATTCCAAGGATAACGAGGAAAACTACGTTATCTTCGACCAAAAGATGCATATTCGTGCGGTTACCCGGCTGCAGCTCGAGACCGATCTTCGTTTTGCGATCGAGAGAAATGAATTTGAGCTTTTCTATCAGCCCATAGTCGGACTTGAAAACTCGTCGCTCGTAGGCTTTGAGGCTCTTGTTCGCTGGAACCATCCTCAACGAGGATTAGTTCCGCCAGACGAGTTTATTCCGATCAGCGAAAGCACCGGATTAATCATCCCCATGACCGTTCAGATCCTTAATTTGGCCTGTAAGCAAATCGGGCAGTGGCAGGCTCGAAGCCCGAACGGCAACCCGCTGAGCATAGCTGTAAATCTTTCGGGCAAACATTTTGGCCATCCGGCATTGGTCGAGCAGATAAAGACCGTTATCTCAGAAACCGGGATCGATCCGTCACATCTCAAACTGGAGATCACCGAAAGCGCCGTCATGGAAAACGCGGAAACCGCGATCCTGATGCTCAAGCAGATCAAGGAAACAGGCGTGCAGATCAGCATCGACGATTTTGGCACGGGATATTCGAGCCTTAGCTATTTGCACAGATTTCCGATTGACCAGCTAAAGGTTGACCGTTCGTTCGTCAGCGCGATGGAAGAAAATACCGAAAACGGCGAGATTGTTCGCACGGTTATTGCATTAGCAAAAGCATTGAATCTAAAAGTGGTTGCCGAAGGTATCGAGAGCGTTCACCAGTTTCACCAACTGCGGATACTGGGTTGCGAGTACGGCCAGGGCTATCTTTTCTCGAAACCGCTGCCGGTTGCCGACATCGAACGCCTGCTTGACGACAATACCCGCTGGCAGAATATACTACCCGCCAATACGCCCATCGTTCCGCAGCCCAGGGAAGTTCCCCAGCTCAGACTGGCACAATAAACAGAAATTTCAATCGGCGTAAACGGACGGCTTCTCATTAAGTGGGTAAGCCGTTTCGTATGTGTGGGCGAGATTTAACAGGGCACCCTCAGACCAGAAATTTCCAACGAGTTGGACGCCAATCGGCAATCCTTTGTCCGAAAGCCCGCACGGCACACTGATGGCTGGAACACCGGCGAGATTTGCCGAGACTGTATAGATATCGTTCAGATACATCGCGAGAGGATCATCAGATTTTTCGCCGATCTTGAATGCTACCGAAGGCGACGTCGGCGTAAGGATCGCATCGCACCTCTCAAAAGCCGTAACGTAATCACGCTTTACGAGTGCCCGGACCTTCTGAGCCTTTGAGTAATAGGCGTCGTAATATCCACTCGACAGCACGTATGTTCCGAGCATGATGCGGCGTTTTACCTCGGCTCCGAACCCCTCTTCGCGCGTCTTGAAATACATTTTTCGCAGTTCGTCCGATTCTTCGGCACGGAATCCGTAGCGGACGCCGTCGTAGCGGGCGAGATTTGACGAAGCCTCGGCCGTTGCGATGATGTAATAAACGGCGATACCGTATTTGGCGTGAGCGAGGTCGATATCGACTATTTTTGCACCAAGGCTCTCGAAATTATCGACGGCGGCAAGTACCTTATCGCGAACGTCCGCATCCAGCCCCTCACCCAGCAACTCGCGCGGCACTCCGATAGTTTTGCCCTCAACGCCTTTGGTTATGCCGGCTGTGTAATCGGGTACGGGAACATCCGCCGAGGTCGAATCGAGTGGATCACGACCGGCGATCACGCCAAGCACCTCAGCGATATCCCGCGAAGTTTGGCCAAAAATCCCGATATTATCAAGCGACGACGCAAACGCCACGAGGCCGTATCGCGAGATGCGTCCGTACGTCGGCTTAAAACCCACAATGCCGCAGAGTGACGCCGGCTGCCGTACCGAGCCTCCGGTTTCCGAACCCAAAGCTGCCCGCACAACACCCGAAGCGACCGCAACCGCCGATCCGCCCGAGCTGCCGCCCGGAACGCGGGTCACATCCCACGGATTTTTTGCGGGACCGAACGCGGAAGACTCATTCGACGAACCCATCGCGAATTCGTCCATATTCGTCTTGCCGATGACAATCGCTCCGGCTGTGTTGAGCCGCGAGATCGCCGTTGCGTCGTATTGGGCCTTGTAATTATGCAAGATCCGTGAGCCGCAGGATGTTCGCATGCCTTTGGTGCAGATGTTGTCTTTGACTGCGATTGCCAGGCCGCGTAGTTTCTGTTCGCCGCCCGTGGTGTCGATCTCGGCGGCGCGTGCAAGCGCGTTTTCGCTCTCGATCGAGAGGAACGAATTAAGTTGGGGATTAAGTTTCTCGGCATTGCCGAGCGTTTTTTCGATATCTGAAACAACTGACATAAAAATCAATTAGAAATTTTGTTGATCAGCCAGGCGTCTTTCTGATTCACGGCCTCGACATTTACTTCTTTTTGCACGGTTTTTGTG
>JAYVDQ010000098.1:0-8663 GCA_043749325.1 Chloracidobacterium sp.
GCTTGACGAGCCGACCAATCATCTTGACGCCGAGACGGTCGCGTGGCTCGAACAGCATCTGCAAAAATACGAAGGCACGATCATCGCCGTTACGCACGATCGATACTTCCTCGACAATATTGCCGGTTGGATACTCGAACTCGACCGCGGCCAGGGAATTCCGTATCAGGGAAATTATTCCTCGTGGCTTGAGCAAAAGAGCACGCGGCTGGCCCAGGAGGAGCGTAAGGAAGACAAATTGCAGAAGACGCTCGAACGCGAATTGGAGTGGATACGAATGTCGCCAAAGGGCCGCCACGCGAAATCGAAGGCCCGCATCAACGACTACGAAGACCTGCTCGCGACCGAGTCCGAAAAGCACGCTGACGATCTGGAGATCTACATTCCGCCCGGCCCGCGTCTCGGGGACATCGTCATCGAGGCGCACGGCGTTTCCAAGGGTTATGGCGACACGGTGCTGTTCGAAAACCTCGAATTTTCGCTGCCAAAGGGCGGCATCGTCGGCGTCATCGGCCCCAACGGTGCGGGTAAAACGACGCTGTTTCGCCTGATCACGGGCCAGGACACGGCTGACGCCGGTAGTTTTAAGGTCGGTGAAACGGTCAAGCTCGGTTATGTCGATCAGTCGCGTGATTCGCTCGATGGCGACAAGACGGTCTTTGACGAGATCGCCGACGGGTTGGATTTTGTGACGCTCGGAACCCGCGAGATGAACGCCCGGACGTACGTCTCGAAATTCAATTTCTCCGGCGCCGATCAGCAAAAACGCGTCGGCCAGCTTTCGGGCGGTGAACGCAACCGCGTCCATCTAGCCAAGATGCTCAAGACGGGTGCAAATGTCATCCTTCTCGACGAACCGACCAACGACATAGATGTCAACACGATGCGGGCTCTCGAGGAAGCACTCGAAAACTTTGCCGGCTGTGCCGTCGTAATTAGTCATGACCGCTGGTTTTTGGATCGCATCGCGACGCATATTTTGGCGTTCGAGGGCGACAGCCACGTCGAGTATTTTGACGGCAATTACAGTGAATACGAAGAGGACCGCAAACGCCGCCTCGGCAATGATGCCGACCAGCCGCACCGGATCAAGTATCGGAGCCTGACAAGGGCGTAGAACAGGCTGCTGAGCCTGTTCATTAACATTGGTTACCATCAAGTCGAATGCAACCTCGGCTTGATCGACAGACTCGGCAGTCTGTCGTACGTCAGGAAAACTATTGATGAGAATTATTTTTCGAAGCATTATCTCGATCCTTCTCACCCTTGCGCTTTTTGCCGCGTGGTCATGTTCGGCAAAGGTCGAAACCAACCAAAACATCGCGGCCCCGACCGCCGCTCTTCCGCCTCCACCCACTCCCGGACCGACTGATGTCCCAACGCCGTCGATCCCAAATCTCCAGGCCGAGCTTCTTGATGTTCGTGACACCACCACGAAGTCGCCGTTCGGCACGTTTGACTTCACAAACTACAGCTATCCGCTGCCGCACGGCTGGGAAAATCCTGACGGCAGTGACGCGACGCTTGTCAACGGCCGGTTGCAGCCGGTTGGTGTTGAGGCCAAAGGCGATATGACGGACGAAGAGAAAGCCGATGCAAAGGCCAACCGCCGGATCGGCATGACCTACGTCACTTGCAAATACATGGATGTCACGGCCGACGGCCAGGATGAGGCTCTGGTCATACTCAAGATCGAGACCGGCGGTTCGGCAATACCGCAGATCGTCTATGTTTTTACATGGAAGGATGGAAAACCCGAACTGATCTGGCCCTTCCGCACCGGCGACCGGGCCGACGGCGGGCTGAAAGATCTGCGGGCCGACAACGGCCAACTCGTGGTCGAACTCTACGGCCAGGACCGCTTTGTCCTCGGCCAGATGGAAACAGGCAAGATCGGCGACGACCGCGAACAGCTCTGCTGCCCGACATATTTTACTCGCTCATCTTACAAATGGAATGGCAAGAATTTTCTTATGCAGGGCAAACGCCTCACGTTTTCAGTCGCCGACCCACATGCACAAGCGATAGAGAACCTTGGCGAAAAGGTCAACGCGCAGCCGAAATCTAAAAAATAGACTTTCTAATTGGAAGTTTTCTGCGTGCGGTAGCTTCCGCGAGACCTGACAGCCGCGTCGGGCCGCGATACTTTCACCTTCAGTTGGTGCAGCATTTTTTCGCCATTGTCTTCGGGAGGGTAAAAGCCCAGACGGTATTGGAACCGCAGCTCGTCCACAATAGCCGCGAACTGGTTCTTGAGCTTGCCGTTTTTGGTTGGATAAAAGCGTCCCGCGGTCATGTCGGACAATTCCTGTAGGAATTCGGCGGCTTCGAGGTTTTGTTCCTCCATGCGTTCGCGCCGTTGCGGATTGTCGCGTTTTGGCGGTTGCGAAATCGGCGGAAATCCGCCGCCTCGTCTTCCTCCTCTGGCGCCCGCGAACCTGCCTCCACCGAAAATGCCGCCATTTCGCCCGCCGCCGATAGCTATCTGACGCAATACCTGTCGCTGCTGATCATCAGTTTTGAAAAAGATGGTGTAAATAAGCGTGTCGGATTCCTCAAGCCGGAAAAGCAGATCACGGGTCGTGATCTGGCTGCCGTGGTCTTTGCCGTCGGTCAGCAGGATGATCGCCATTCGCCCAATACATTGTTGACCGTCTGAAACACCGCGTCACGCAGCGTCGTGCCAACCTGACCTCGCGGCACGTCGGCTTGCTTGATGGCCTTTTTGAGTTGCTCCTGGTCGCTTGTGAGCGGGCTCAAAAAATGGGTGTCGTAATCAAAGCTCACTATCACCGCCTTATCCCGCAGACCCAATAGCTTGAGAAACGCTTTGGCCGAATCTTTAATATCCCCCAAAACCGGCCGCGTACTCTGGCTGGTGTCGATAAGCAACGCGACCGAGATCGGTTCTTCGGTAGCGGCAAAAAACTCGATATTTTGCTTTGCACCGTCCTGAAAAACAGTAAAATCCGCCGCCGTCAGGTTCGGAACATAACGTCCGTCCCGGTCGCTGACGATAGTCGGAACGCTGACCAGTTTGGTCTCGATCTTGATCGCGTCGTCGCCCTTAACCTGAGCGCTCGAAATTGTAACACCCAAAAGCAGTGTCAGGCCCACGAATACCGCGATCTGTCGAATCATATGAATGTGCTTTACACACATAAGACGCCGAACCCCGCAGGAAAGTCTCAAAAAACTTTACTTTGTAAAAAAAAGTACTTGACAGAGAATATTACTTGATGTAATTTGTTTCTACTATGGCGAAAACAAGTGCAATGCGTAACGACGAACCGCAAAGCGGCGAGCCTGTCAACCTGGGCCATCGGGCGATCGACAATCTCAAATTCATACGCGAGACGATGGAGCGCTCGACGCATTTCACGGCTGTTCCCGGTTACGGCGGCATGTTGATGGGCGTAACGGCGGTTGCGGCGGCGTTTATCGCAAACAGCCAAATTACTATTCGCGATTCCCTGATGACGTGGCTGATCGAGGCCTCGCTCGCATTTGCGATCGGCCTGCTCGCGATGTGGCAAAAGTCGAAGATAGGCGGCCAATCGCTGCTGTCGGTGCCGGCAAGGAAATTCGCCATGAGCTTCGCCCCGCCCTTGATCGCCGGTGTCGCGACGGTCCTGGGCGTGTGGCGATACGGAGATTATCAGGCGATGCCGGCGATCTGCATGCTCTGCTACGGTGCGGCGGTCGTCTGCGGCGGAGCTTTCTCGGTTCGGGTCGTGCCGATTATGGGCTGGTGCTTTATTGCACTCGGTATAGCGACATTTGCTTTGCCCACAAACTATGGCAACGCCATGATGGGCTCGAGCTTTGGCGGGCTGCATCTAGTTTTTGGGGCGATCATTGCACGGCGCTACGGCGGATAGTCCGTCGGAACGCAGGCTACCAGCCTGCTATGAGTCCGAAGGACGAATGGATCATTGACGCCCCAAGTGGCGCCCGCGGGCTGGTAGCCCGCATTCGGACGGGGAATGTTATGGCAAAGAATTTAGCCGTCAATAAAAACGAAAAAACGCAGGGCCCGCGAATCGCCCGTGCGGCTGAGAATGTGTCGAACGCTCTCGACAAGGTCATCCACGAGCGCACGCGGCTTGGCATCATTTCGGCACTGGCGGCGAACGAAAAACTGAGCTTTACCGAGCTTAAAAATTTGCTCGCCACATCCGACGGCAATATCAGTGTTCACGCGCGCAAATTGGAAGAGGCGGGCTATGTGACGTTCGAAAAATCGTTCAAGGGCCGCATGCCCTTGACCGAATACACGATCACTGCTCCGGGCCGCAAGGCTCTTGTCAGGTATCTCGACCACATGGAAGCTCTGATCAAGGCAATGAAAGGAGGCGGAATGTAGGCAGTAGCAGGTTACAGTTGGCAGAAAAGGAATCTACTACCGTCTGCTGCTGCCATCTGCCAACCGTATTTTTATGGGCGTGTTATTGATGTTAATGACTATCGGCGGCCTCGTTGTCGCGGGCATTTTACTTGCGGCCTCCCTGATCGGCAAAAAGGCCTGGCTCGCGAAATTCACGATCGGAGCCGTTGCCGTTTGGGTCGCTTTTTACGTGGTAATGCTGATCGGGTTTTCATTCGCCAGCACCGAGAAAACTCTCGCGATCAATGAGCCCAAAGCATTCTGCGGCTTTTACCTTGATTGCCACATGCATACCGTCGTAACTGGCGTTCGAACCGCCAAACAGATAGGCGGCCGGATGGCGACAGGCGACTTTTATATCGTCAAATTAAAGGTTTTCAGCGACGCGAGAAATCCGAATATAGCCTTTCGCTTACTTGAGCCCAAAGCCGAAGTGACCAGCCGCCGCGGAAACGTTTACCAGAGAGACACCGAGGCCGAAAATCTGCTTCCGACATCGCACCTCCGGCTGGATCAGGACATTCGCGGTAAAGAGACGATTGAAAAAGAGATCGTGTTTGACATCCCGGAGCCGGCCGATGAATTAAAGCTTTCGGTAACGGAGGGCTACGGCATCGACAAATACATCGAGGCGGTCTTGGTCGACGACGACGACAGCATTTTTCACAAACAGAAGTATTTCAGTCTTTCGGAACAAAAAGAGTCGGCGGGCTTGTAACGAGTATGTATTCAGCAACACCAGACAAGATCGTATTCGCCATCTGCGGGTTCATATTTGCGGTGCCCAGCATATTTTTCGCCTGGTACACAATTCGCCTGATATGGCTGAATCTGACGATGGAAGACGCGGCGGCTCACCGTTCCTTTGGTATGTTGATCGGGGCAATAGCATTTCCACTCGCGGCAATTATTTTCGGATTCATAAGTTGGTGGTTTATTAAGAAAGCTTGGAGAGGCCTCAGTCAGAACCGGGAGCGCCATCAGTAGCAGGAATGGGGTGTTTTATCATTATGAACGAACGCAGTAAAACAGGTTTAGAAATTATACAAGTAGCCGTAGGAATAGGTATCTTGGGCGACATTCTTTTGCGGGCGACGCCTTGGGGGCTGAACGTGCTGCTTTTTAACATCGCGTTTGCGGGCGGCGTGCTTTTCCTGCTCAAACGTCATGCTCCCGAGCGGCTGACAGCTCAAACGCTCAGCCTGTTCGGGGCGCTCGTTTTCTTTGCATCGATGTTTGCTCTGCGCGATTCGATCCAATTGCGCCTTGCGGATTCGGCGGCGATCCTGGCTGTGCTCTCGGCGCTGTTCCTGCCAAAGTTTCAGATCACGCAGCGCGTTGCCGGGGTGGTCCATTATGTGGCCGCTTTTTTTTGGTCTGGTATCAACGCATTGTTCGCGCCCTTCGTTCTCGCCGGGAGCGATATCGAGTGGAAGATCATTCCGAAGGACGGCTGGCGCCGGCACGCATTCTCAGTCGCCCGCGGCATCGCCGTTGCGACTCCGCTTATAGTCATCTTCGGAGCTCTCTTCATGGCGGCCGACGCGGCCTACGAGGGACTCGTCCAGCGGATCTTCAACTTCGATCCGACAACTATACTGACGCACTTTATGTTATTCGCCGTGTTCGCCTGGCTGTCCGCCGGATATTTGCGCGGGATGCTGCTGCAAGGCGTGGGTGGAGCGGCGTCGGTGATCTTTGGAAAAGATACGCAGACGCCCTCGAACTTAGATGATGCTCCGGCTGACGCATCTGACCAAGAAAAAGATATATCCCATATGGCCCGCGTCAGTGCTGAGTCCGGCGAGTATCCGGTCACGCTGCCCGACGACCGCACCGTTGTAGAGCACATCAATACCTCGGAGCCACCGAATTCCGCGGACCGGGATGCAGAGATGCGGCCCGCAGGAGACGCGAACTCTTCGGATGCGTATGGCAAGAAAAAAACATCGTTATGGCCGCACATCGATAACACCGTTCTCCCGTCGGCCTTCACCTTGGGCACGGTCGAGGTGGGCGTTATCCTCGGGCTAATGAACCTTCTTTTCCTGAGCTTTGTGATTGTCCAGGTGCCGTATTTGTTTGGCGGAATGGAGCTGGTGCAAAATACGCCCGATTTCAAGCTCGCCGAATACGCCCGCCGCGGCTTTGGCGAACTCGTCGCCGTTTCGGCTCTCGTTTTGCCGATCCTGCTCGCCGGTCACTGGCTTATTCGCAAGGAAAATCCGTTCAGCGGAAAACTCTTTCGTGTACTGGCTGGCGTCCAGATCGTGCTGCTTTTTGTCATAATGGCATCCGCAGTCCAGCGGCTTGTCCTGCTCACCGGCAGTTTAGGCTACGGCATGACGACCATTCGGCTCTATCCGATGATCTTTATGACATGGCTCGCGATCGTTTTTGTGTGGTTTGGCGCGACCGTGCTGCGCGGATCCCGTCAGCATTTCGCGTGGGGAGCATTATGGTTCGCGTTTCTTGTTCTCGGTGCGACACACGTGTTGAACCCCGATGCGTTCATTGTCAAAACCAACGTCGCATTAATGAACCAGGGACGGCCATTTGACGCCTATTACAACTCCACCCTTAGCGCAGACGCCATACCCGCACTGATGAATTCGTTTGCTGACCTTAGTGAAGACAACCAGAAACAGGTAATTCGCCAGGTTGTTAGGCATGTTTGCGAAAACCGTGAGGAAAGCGGCTTTCGCAGTTTGAACGTTTCGCGTTGGCAGGCGAACAAGGTCATTAATTCGAACAACCAGTTGGTTGCCGCGATTGGGGATTGCTCATCCGAGATATATGGATCGCCGGACTCCGACAATATTCGATAAGGCGGATTTTCCTTGCTTTTGACGCAGCGGTTTTCGTAGGATTAAGACGCGCTACCAGTTAGAAGGGGCGCGTCTTATTTATTCAGTTTTCACCCGATGCCGGTCGAAAGATCAACAAAGCGCGACCTGATCCGCGAATATCTATCTTATTGCCGCGTCGAAAAGGGCCTTGCGGCTAATTCGATTGAGAGCTATGAGCATGATCTTGGCCGTCTTAGCGATTGGGTGGAGAAGAACGATCTCGATCTGTTGACGCTGTCGCGGCAGGAGCTTCGCGAATGGCTGATCGATCTTGGCTCGGAAAAGCTATCGGAGAATTCACGGCGGCGTTTGATCAGTGCGGTGCGCGGATTTTACAAGTTCCTGATGTTTGACGGCCATGTCACCAAAAATCCGGCCGAGGATCTGGTCGCACCGCAAAAAGGCTTCTATTTACCGCGATTCCTGAATCGTGCCGAGATCGAGACGCTGCTCGCGGCACCCGATACATCAACCGAAAACGGCCTCCGCGACCGTGCGATCCTCGAATTAATGTACGCGTCTGGCCTGCGCGTTTCTGAGGTTGTAAATCTCAAAATTCACGAAGTCGAAACGGACGCGGGTATTTTGACCTGTACCGGGAAAGGCTCGAAAACGCGTCGCGTTCCGGTCGGTTCGAGCGCGGTCGAATGGATAAAAAGCTATCTGGCTATGCGGCGAAAGATCGAGAATATTGAGATCGACAAGATGTTTGCCAATTCAAACGGAGTGCCGATCACGCGGCAATCGATCTACGTCTCGATCACCGAATACGCCGAAAAATGCGGACTCGAAGGCGTTTCGCCGCATACGCTACGGCATTCGTTTGCGACGCATCTTGTGCAGAACAACGCCGACATCCGCTCGGTCCAGCAAATGCTCGGGCATGCTGACATTTCGACAACGCAGATCTATACTCACATTACGAGTACGCAATTGAAGAAGAATTACGACCGGTTTCATCCGCGTGCATTGTCGAAGTGACGCGGGACCGAGAGACGCGGGGACGCAGCGATAGGGCGTAAGAAGCTGGCAGAAATCCCCGCGTCCCTGCGTCCAGCTCTCTCCGCGTCGAGTTTCGCCGCTTCCGCGCTTGCATCTTGAAACGCTCTTAGCTATTATTAAGAATTTGCTAATTGGCTCGAAAAGTCGATTATTGCAACCAGATAGATCACGCATGGGTGGTCGAGCGGTCAAAGGCAACGGGCTGTAAACCCGTCGGATTAATTTCCTACGTAGGTTCAAATCCTACCCCATGCACCAGTTCGAGTGGCAGAAGCGAAGGTGAAAGGGTAAATTATCCTTATGCCCTAGTCTTTTTGCCGTGAAGAAGCGGGAGTAGCTCAGTTGGTAGAGCGTCAGCCTTCCAAGCTGAATGTCGCGAGTTCGAATCTCGTCTCCCGCTCCATTTAGTTATTTGTCAGGCGAGA
>JAYVDQ010000099.1:0-4069 GCA_043749325.1 Chloracidobacterium sp.
CTACTCGAAGTATGTAAAAACCATCTTCCAGGCCGGAGATCGGCCGACGGATAATTTCAATGCGATTCTTGGCTACGGTGTCGAACTCGTTCCGCAGACGAATCCGTATAAACTGAAATCCGGCAATACGATCGAGATCCTGTGTTTGAAAGACGGCAAACCGCTCGCAAATCAATTTGTAATGTCGGGCCGCGAATCGGACGGTAAAGTGGTCGCCGCAGCCAATGTCCGCAGCGATAAAAAAGGCATCGCCAGGATCAAGTTAACCGCCGCCGGGAAATGGTATGTTCGATTTATCAACATGACGAGATTGACCGACCTAAAAATCAATTACGAATCTAAGTGGGCAACTTTAACATTTGAGATAAAATAGGATTATGCATAATTTTTCGCCACAACTATTCAAAGATACAAACAAGCCCAAGAAAACGTTTATCACGCGTTGAAGGTGTTGTCGTTTAAACCGGTGAGGCATTCTACAAGTCGCGAAAGACATTAAACACGGAAGTTTTGGCGACGACTTCCCGAACTCAGAGCTGGAATTTGTCTTAAATGTCATACCGGAGCGGAAACCGGGTTTTGAGACGGCCGTTCATCCCCTTTTATTGGAAGCCAATGTTGAGGATTCTGGGAATGTGAAGCCGGATCAACCGCTTCGGGAGTCTGTGTTAAAACACGGATTCTAACGGTAAGGCGTTCTACGAACTCATGGCAGACGAATGATGCCAAGAAATTCACCGAGACTGTTTGCCAGTTTTTGCACTAAGTGTTTAGACTAGTACGCAATAGTGAATTTTGGACGAACAAAAAGCAAAGGGAAATCTTGTCGAATGGCAATCCGTTTCACTGCGCTTTTTATCTTGCTTTACGCAATAGCAGACGTTAGCGTTCTTCAGGTTTATTGCGGCAATGAGGCTCTTGGCATTCCTCCCGAACATCACATCACCGATCTTGGACACCACCTCGATCGACCAAATGAAGCTCCCTGCGACGCGAATGATGCCGATTGCCACCAGATACCCGACGACCACGATTACGACCACCAGCACCAGTGTTTTTGCTGGCAAAACGTCGTCCTGGCGTTCGTGAGTTTCGATCTGGGGTTGGCTACTGAATTAGCTGAGGCAAATCCGCCAGTTTTCTTCGAGAATCTTCACTCCAATTCTGCTCTATCTCATCTTTTCCGACCGCCTAGAACTGCGTAATTTATTTATAGAAACGAAGTGCGCCTGTCTCATGACCGAACGTCATGTCAGGCGTTGATTTCCAATACCGTAGTTTCGAAATAATAGGATTAGGTTATGAGTGTTTTAGTGAGGAAACGCGCAACCGGCGCGTTTCTGCTCGCGGTAACTGTTTTGGCAAATTTAAGTTTTTCCCAGGCGGACCTTACAGCGGCGAAAGTCGAGCCGAATCTGCCGGACGAAATGAGGGGCGTGAAAACCCGATCACTTGTCCCCTCGGTTGTTCCCATTTACTACAGCCAGCGTGACGGCATGATGCTAGCTGAGGTCGTAAAGAGGGCCTTTGAAACCAACGGCGACATAAAGATTGCTCGCCTTGATGTCGATAAGGCAAGGGCTCGGCTGACCCAAGCGGGTTTAAGGCCGAATCCGACGCTTGAAGTTGAACAGACTTCGGGCCGTTTGGCTGGTTCGCCTGGAGACAGCGAGTTTAAGACGGGCATTTCAGTGCCTCTCGAAGTGTATGGTCAACGGAGCCGCCGGATCGATCTGGCAAACGCCGACATCACCTTAAAAGAGGCCGAGGTTACGGCTCGGCAGAGGATTTTGGCTAGTCAGATATTCGTGACGTATGCCGAAGCTCTCGCGGCCTTGCGTGAAGTCCAAATTATAGAAGAGCTTCTCGAACTGGATATGCAGACGGTTCGGTTCGTTCAAATTCGCGTCAATGAAGGTGAAAGCCCGCCACTGGAACTCAATCTATTACAAACCGAGGTGGAGCGGCTTCGGGCGCGTCGGGAACTTGGGACGGGAAAACTCCAGTCCGCCATCTCAAAACTAAAGTTTTACGCCGGTGTGCCGTATGAAGAATCCCTCAAACTACGAGAGGAAATCGCATCGGCAACTGTTCCCTTGCTTCCAGCTACGCTCGAAACAAGCATCGCCGTCGGAATAAAGAACAGACCGGAAATCCGCCTTGCCGAACTCGAAGAGCAACTTGCAGGCGCTGGCCTGCGTTTGATCCGCTCTCAAAGCAAACCGAGTATTACACCCTTTACACGTTACACGGAGGGACGTTCCACGATTGACTTACCAATTGGTACGTTTCCGCAACAAAGCAACCGCAGTCTGACCTTCGGAGTCTCAATTGTGCTTCCGATATTCAACAAGAATCAGGGTGCAAAAGCTGAGGCGGCGATGTCGATCAGTCAGGCACGGGAACGTCGGGCGTTTGCAGAGCAGGTCGTTAGAAATGAAGTCATAGTGGCTTTTCAGAGAATCGAAGCCGCTAAGAGAGCATTGTCCATACTCGAAACCGCCGTTTTGCCGCGTTCGCGGGAGAACATCGATACGATTCGAAAAGTATATGAGATTGGCGAGCTTAAAATTACCGACCTGATCACCGAACAGCGAAAATTGCTCGATGCGAACCGGGATCTTACCGAAACGCTAACCGAGCGCTATCGCGCTCAGGCCGATCTATTTATTGCGCTGGGTATCACATTGGAGAACTGAGGAATTTATATGTCAGAACAGAATAATGTTGAAGAAACGGAATACGAACGCGGGGACGAAAATCTTGACGAATTTGAGGCCGAAATTGATAAAAATCGTGCCTCCAATCCGCAGAAAATGTTCGCTTGGATTTTGACAGCGATTATCGTCGGCATTATCGGTATTGTCGGAGTCATTTGGATTGTGAGCAAAAGATCTGCGGCTGGCCCCGAAAGTGAAAAAGTAAAAACAGAAGAAAGCTCTAAAAATGAAACCGGACGTGAAGTTAAGTTGGAACCGGAATCATTCGCTGCTGCCGGAATCGTCATCGAATCCGTGACCCAAAGGCCGGCGATTGCCAAACTGTATGTAACAGGATCGGTAAAGCTTAATCCTGAAAAAACAGAGATGGCGACGCCCTTAGTTGGCGGCAGGATCGAGAGAGTATTTTACGGCGTTGGCGATTATGTCAATCAGGGTGCGGTTTTAGCGACGATCTCAAGTCCGCAGGTGGCGCAGTTGCACGGCAAAATGCACGAAGCCCGAACACGTCACGAATTGGCCCAGAGAAACCTCACTCGTGTTCTAAAGGTGGAAAACCGGGTGGCGGTTTTTCAGGCAAAAGCGAGACTGGATATGGCGGATGCGACTTTGAAACGCACCAAACGTCTGATCGATCTCGGTGCGGGAGCAGGGAAGGACTTAATTACCGCTGAAACTAACTATAAGACCGCCAAAGCGGAATATGATTTCCAAAGTAATATCAGCCTGAATAAAGAGATTCAGGAAGCAAAAGCCGAAGTCGAAACTTCATTTGTTGACGTGACGCATATCGAGGACGAAATGATGGCACTCGGTGTGCCTTACAACCGCAATCAACCAGACGATCATTCGAAAAACACTTCACTCGTCGCAGTCCGAGCTCCGCTCTCGGGTGTTGTTACCGAAAGAAAATTCAACGCGGGAGCGGGTGTCGAGGCAGCAATGCCGATTTTCGCGATTTCAAATCTTTCGACTGTCTATGTCATCGCCAACGTGCCAGAGGCAAACGTCCGCCGTCTTTCGATCGGTTCTATTGCCGAGATCACTTCACCGTCAATCGGAACAATCGACGCTCGCATCGGTTACATCGCCCCGGCATTGGACGAAACGACCAGAACGGCCCTTGTCCGTCTTGAGGTTCCGAATAGTGGCGGCAAACTTCGCGCCGGAATGTTCGCGGAAGTAGGTTTTCAAACCGGTACGAATGAAACAACGGGTGAGGAATTAGTGGTTCCGTCCACCGCGATACAGCGAACCGGCGACAAAACGGTTGTGTTTATCCCGCGTGAAGGTGAGGCCGGAAGTTTTGAAGTTAGAAAGATCGAGGCCGGAGGTGAAACGGGAGGTTA
>JAYVDQ010000100.1:0-4194 GCA_043749325.1 Chloracidobacterium sp.
GGCAAGACAGCCGGTAAGGGGCACAAAGGCCAGAAGTCGCGTTCGGGTTACAGCAGAAAGATCGGTTTTGAAGGCGGACAGATGCCTCTGCAGCGTCGACTGCCCAAGCGTGGTTTTACCAATATCTTTAAAAAGGATTGGATCGAGATCAGCCTGGCTAAGATCGAAGAGAATTTCAAGGCCGGTGAGACTGTCACGCCGGAGATCCTGCACGAACGCGGCCTCATCAAAAAAGCTAAGCACGATCTTGTAGTTCTTGGAACCGGAGAGGTCTCGAAGTCGTTAAATATTTCAGCCCACCGCTTTACCAAGACTGCCAAAGACAAGATCGAAAAAGGTGGCGGAACGGCGACGGTAATTGTTAAGTATCAGGCCGTCGAAGCGGCTTAGCTCGTTGATCGTAGTTAGTTGCTGTTTGTTATGCTGGTAATGTTTTATTAACAACCAACGACAAACCACCAACAAATTTATGGAAAAGTTTTTCGGCGCCATACAAAACATGTTCAAGATCCCCGAGCTGAGGACGAGGATCCTCTTTACGCTTGGGCTTCTTGCGGTATATCGTTTGGGTGCTCACGTTACGGCTCCCGGCATCAATAGCGCGCAGCTCGAAAGGGTCTGGAGCGAGGTTGCGGGTACGCTTTTGGGTGTTCTCGATCTGTTTTCCGGTGGTAATTTCCGGACGATCTCTGTTTTCGCACTCGGCGTGACGCCGTATATTACGGCGTCTATCATCATGCAGCTCCTGCCCGTCCTCTCTCCCGCAATGAAGAAAATTCAGGAAGAAGGCGAGGTTGGACGGCAGAAAATGAACCAGTGGACACGGTACTCGACCGTTGTTCTATGTGCGATCCAGACATTTTTTGTTTCGACCTGGCTGACGCGAAATCAGATCATTCCCGGCACATGGTGGGCGACCGCCATGATCGTCGTAACGCTTACGACGGGGACGATCTTCGTCATGTGGCTTGGCGAGCAGATCACCGAACGCGGCGTCGGAAACGGTATTTCGCTCCTTATCTTTGCGGGTATCGTTATCGGTTTGCCGCGTGGTATCCAGCAGATCTACGGACGTGTCGGATCGGGCGATACCACGCTGATCATCGGAGTTGTCTTCCTCGTGATTGTGCTTGTGGCCCTGATCGCGTTGATCGTCTATGTCGAATCGGCGCGGCGAAATATAGCGATAAGCTACGCCAGCCGGCGTGTCGGCAATCAGACCTTTCGCGGCCAGGAAACGAGTCTTCCGCTCAAGATCAACATGGGGGGCGTTATACCGGTGATCTTTGCATCGTCGGTTTTGGCCATGCCACAGACACTGTTTTCGGCGTTTCCGGCGGACCCGGCCAACCCCGACTCGGCTTGGTCAAAGGTTTACAATTTTTTCCAACAGTTTCACGGCGGCGACCCGTATTACGAACTCGTGTTCCTGTCGCTGATCGTCATATTCACGTTCTTTTACATCACGATCATTTTCAACACGGATGAGGTCGCGGACAACCTGCGTAAACACGGCGGGTTTATCGCCGGTATCCGTCCGGGTGCTCCGACCGCGGAATACCTGAACTCAATACTGACGCGATTGACCACGGTGGGTGCTCTATATTTGGCGTTTGTCGCGTTTGTGCCCCAACTTTTGTTAAGCGGATTTAAGGTCGCGCGGCTGCCGTTTATCGGAGCTGCGGTCGATAATTTCATGTCCTCCACACCGGGGCTTAACTGGATACCGACCGGGTTGGGTTACCAGTTCTATTTCGGCGGCACCAGCTTGCTCATCCTTGTCGGCGTCGCTATGGACACCGTATCGCAGATCGAAGCACAGCTCGTGATGCGTAATTACGAGGGATTCCTCGGAGCCGGTTCGCGATTGCGCGGTAGGCGAAGTTAGTTTGTTTGAATCGCAAAGACACAGAGTTTTTTAGCCACGAATTATACGAATAGCACGAATAAGAAATTAATCTGAATTCGTGTTATTCGTGTAATTCGTGGCAAAATTTCTTTTTCTCCCTCTGCGTTTCAGCGTCTCTGCGGTGAAAAAATATGAGTAAGATCATAGTTTTAATAGGAGCACCCGGGGCCGGAAAGGGAACACAGGCGAGGCTCTTGCAGGAACGCCGATCCATACCGCAGATCTCGACGGGCGATATGTTTCGCGAGATGAAAAACGCCGATACCCCCCTTGCTCGCGAAGTACAGGCGATCATGGCGTCTGGAAAGCTCATCTCGGATGATCTGACTTACAAGATCGTTCGGACACGGACCTCAAAGCCGGATACGGCCGGAACCTTTTTGCTCGACGGGTATCCGCGAACGGCGGTCCAGGCCGAGCAGCTCGAGGAGCTTGCAACGGAACAGGGCAAGTCGATACAGGCGATCGAGGTTGACGTCCCGCGTGACGAGCTGCTTAAGAGACTGACGGGACGCCGAAGCTGCCCGATTTGCGGCGAGATATATAATATTTATTCGAAGCCGCCTAAGCGTGAAGGCTTTTGTGACTTTCATGCCGCTCTCGAACACCGGGCCGATGATTCGGAAGAAAAGGTCACCGTCAGATTGGCGACATACGACGAACTGACCCGGCCGCTGCTCGATTATTACGAGCGGTCGGGCCGCCTTAAAAAGGTTGATGGTACGGGTGAGATCGAGGATATTTACCGCGAGGTTGAGAGTCTCGTGGGTTAGGAATCCGGTCACTACCGTTCCCGGTTCTGACATGATTATGATCATCGCAAAGTCAGCAAAAGATCTTGACAAAATGCGAGTCGTTGGCGAGCTGATAGCCGAGGTGCGAGAGGCTTTGCGGGTAATGGTGGAGCCGGGCATTTCGACAATGGACCTCAATAACGCCGCGGACAAAATGATCCGCGATGCCGGGGCGATCCCGACATTTATTGGGTATCACGGGTTTCCGTATGCAATATGCGCGTCGGTCAACGAAGAGATAGTCCACGGGTTTTCGAAAAAAACGCCGATGACTGAGGGCGATATATGTTCGCTCGATATGGCGGCGACGTACGGCGGTTTTGTTGGTGATACGGCGATCACCGTGCCGGTCGGGAAGATCAGCGACCAGTTGAAGCAGTTGATCCGCGTAACCGAGGAATGTCTGGAGTTAGGTATCCAGGCATCGCGTGTCAATAACCGCATCGGCGATATCGGATGGGCGGTTCAGGAACACGCTCAAAAGTTCGGCTACGGGATCGTCCGCGATTACACGGGACACGGGATTGGCCGTCAGATGCACGAGTCGCCGCAGATACCGAATTACGGGCGTGCTGGTACGAAAGAGCGAATTCGAGCGGGTTACTGTTTCGCGATCGAGCCGATGCTCAATCTTGGAACGGAAGCGACGCGGACGCTCAGTGATAAGTGGACGGTCGTCACATTGGACGGGAAACCGTCGGCCCACGCCGAGCACACGCTCGCTGTGACCGCTGACGGCCCCGAGATATTGACGCTTACTAAGGAGCAGAAACGGCTCAGGCAAACCGTCAGGCAAGAAACCGCTGCGGCGTGACTTGAAAAGGGAGCCAAAAAGGGTTAACATTAACGGTTTGTCCAACTAATCAGCCGGTTGGCATATTGGGTATGTCGAAAGAGGAAGCGATAGAGGTCACCGCGACTGTGCTGGAAACGTTGCCAAATGCAATGTTTAAGATCGCTGTGGACGATAATCAACATGAGGTTCTAGCCCATATTTCGGGTAAGATGAGAAAAAATTTTATTCGCATTCTGCCCGGCGACAAAGTTCTTGTAGAGCTTTCGCCATACGACCTAAAACGCGGGCGAATTACATATCGCTATAAGTAGTGAAAAGTGAATATTGAATAGAGCAAATCCTCTCTTACGATTCACGATCTTGGAGACAGAAGATGAAAGTTAGACCGTCAGTAAAGAAAATGTGCGACAAGTGCAAGGTTATTCACCGCAAGGGCATCGTGCGCGTAATTTGTGAAAACCCAAAGCATAAGCAAAGGCAAGGATAATAATCAGTGAAAAGTGAATAGTTAAAAGTGAAAAGTTGCCGTCGGTAATAAATCTTAATTTTTAACTTTTCACTATTAGTTTTTCACTACTCAGGAGAATATATGGCTCGTGTAGCAGGAGTTGATCTACCGCCCAATAAACGGGCTCAAATTGGGATGACCTACATCTATGGTGTGGGCAAATCGCGTGCGACTGCGATCCTCGAAC
>JAYVDQ010000101.1:0-6836 GCA_043749325.1 Chloracidobacterium sp.
AAACAAAGCGCTCTGCATCTCGCGCGACACCCTTTCGTTTATCATAACCGTTTCGCCGACGTATGTCCGGTTGTTTTTATCCCCACGCGTCAACATCCCTCGGGAAATCAGCTCAAGCACGTCAGGTAACAGCATAACCGCTTTAGACTCAATAGTTAATGTCACACTGCTCGCTTTTGCCATTTCATAAGCATGACCGAGCAAACCAAACCCTGTTACGTCCGTACACGCGTTTGCACCTACCGTTTGCATAACCTTAGACGCTCTTGCGGCTGATGTGGTCATTGCTTTTATAGCGGCGGCCTCGGCTTCCTTGCTTGCTTTACCCTGTTTGACCGCTGTATTGATCGCCCCGGTACCGATCGCCTTTGTGAGAATCAGAACATCGCCGGGTTTCGCTCCGGCGTTGGTTATTACCTTGTCGGGATGGATGATTCCCGTCACGGCGTATCCAAACTTCATCTCCTGATCGTCAACTGAGTGCCCTCCAATAACAACCACGCCCTCGGCATTCATCGCCATTTGGCCTCCCTTGAGGATTTCGCCCAGCACGTCCCAATCGCCGCTTTGCGGGTAACAGACTATCGAGAGTGCCGAAAGCGGCGTCCCGCCCATCGCATAGACGTCATTCAGTGAATTGATCGCCGCCACCTGGCCATAAACTTGCGGGTCGTCAGCTACAGGCGTGAAAAAATCAAGCGTTTGTACGAGCGCCGTCTCATTAGTAAGGCGAAATACTCCAGCGTCGTCGGAATTTTCAAATCCGACGATCACGTTTTCTCCATTCTGTTTTGGAAGCTTGCTCAAAACTTGAGCAAGGTCGCCGGGTGCGAGTTTGGCCACTCAACCCCCGCAAGAAACCATTTCCGTTAAACGCTTTTGCATTGAACACCCTCCCTTATTTTTTCATTATCAACTGAAAAACTCGGTCGAGATCGTCCGACCCGTAATACTCGATCTCGATTCTGCCGCCGGAACCTTTTTTGCCGGGCACGATCTTCACGTTTGTATTCAATGTCCGCATCAACTTGGTCTCGGCGGCTTTGACGTTTGGATCGATACTACGGCTAACACCTTTGTTTACAATGGTTTGTGGTTTTGCGGGGCGAACCCTTTTAACCGCGCGTTCGGTTTCCCGAACCGACCAACCGTTGCCGATCGCCTGATTCGCCACCTCGCGTTGGACGAATGGATCGTCACTCATCAACAAAGCCCGGCCGTGCCCCGCCGAAAGCCCGCCTTCCTCGATAACCCTTTGGATCTCTCCCGGCAAACGCAGCAAACGCATTGAGGTCGTGACGACAGTACGCTCCTTCCCAACCCGCTCGGCAACCTCTTCCTGCGTAAGTCCAATCGTGTCAATAAGTTTCCGATACGCCTTGGCTTCCTCTATCGGGTTCAGCTCCTGCCGTTGGATGTTCTCGACGAGCGCCAGCTCAAGCAGTTTCTCGTCCGAAACCTTCCTGACCACCGCGGGTATCTTTCGCAAGCCGGCTCGCTGCGCCGCACGCCAACGCCGTTCACCCGCGACAATCTGATAACGACTGCCGACCGCGCGCAGTACTATCGGCTGCACGACCCCGTTGACGCGGATCGACTGAGCCAGTTCCTCAAGGCTCGTTTCCGCAAACCGTGTTCTTGGTTGTTCCGGATTTGGTTCGATCAGATCGATGTCGATCTCGGAGCTCGCAGCATCCGATACTGTCGGCAGCTCCTCGCCAAGCAATGCACTCAGGCCTCGCCCCAATGTTTGTCTAGGCATTCTTTATGATCTCCTTTGCAAGTTGCACATAGCTTTCGGCTCCGCGGGATCTCGGATCATAGAGCAAGATCGGCTTGCCAAAACTTGGAGCCTCCGCCAAGCGGACATTCCGCGGTATCACTGTCTTCATCACCTGAGAACCGTAAAAATCGCGAAGGTCCTTAGCCACAGCTGCCGACAGATTGGTCCGCTCGTCGTACATCGTCAGCAAGAGGCCTTCGATCACCAGCGTCGGGTTGAGTTCACGACGCAGCCGGGCCAGCGTATCGAACAACTCTGTCACGCCCTCAAGTGCATAATACTCGCACTGGATCGGCACCAGCAACGAATCGGCGGCGGTAAGCCCGTTTATCGTCAAAATACCAAGTGAAGGGGGGCAGTCCACAATAATGTAGTGAAAATACTCTTTTACATCTGCGAGCAGCTCTTTCAGCGCATAATTACGTTTGCTAACGCCGACCAACTCGACCTCGGCACCCGCCAGGTTTTTGTCGGACGGAAGGACCCAGAGTGTCGGGATCTCAGTCGGCAATACCATGTCGCGGATCGATTCCCCGAAAATAAGGGCGTTATAAAGCGTTTTCCTGTTACCGCTACGGGTGATCCCCGCGCCGGATGTTGCATTCGCCTGCGGATCGGCATCGACCAGCAGCACCTTTTTCCCTGCATCGGCTAAGGCGGCGGCGAGATTTACCGCTGTTGTTGTCTTACCGACACCGCCTTTCTGATTTGCCACCGCTATAATCTTTCCCATTCTATCAATAAACGCGAATTCCTAAGGTAACACAGGGGAAATGTTATATCTAATCGGGCAAATGTGGCATGTCCCACATTTCGCCAGAGATAGTGTGGCACGTGCCACATTTTACTATTGTGATCAGTTTTGACCCGATACGGCGGAAGTGTAAGCGATTAGATGGACAAGAACCGTGGAGACAGCAGCGGGAGTTAGGCCGGCGATAGTTCGCACCTGGCCGAAATTGCGGGGTCGTGCTCGATCGAGCCGTTCGACCATTTCATTGGAAAGCCCGCTGATGACATTAAATTGAAAAGCCTCCGGAACTTTTAGTGTATCGTGATGATTTACACGCTCGGTAGCGACTTTTTGCTTTTCAATGTAACCGCTGTATAGCGAATCTGCCAGTGCCGATTCGAGATCAGTAACTTTTACGTTCGAACATGTCTCCGCCGGCAATAGCTTATGAATTAGCCCCGCCTTTACCCCCTGCCGCATCGCGAGTTGCGATAACGTAATCGAATCACCCAGATCGGCCCCGAGTATTTGGGAAATACCGGCATATTCGACCGAAGATCGCTTAAATCGCGTAAAATCGAGAACATTTCGGAGATTTGCGATCCGGTCACGCTTTTTATTAAACCGTTCCCAATCGGTGTCGCCAACCAACCCGGCCTCTCTTCCCTTCGGCGAAAGCCGCTCATCGGCGTTGTCATGACGCAACGTCAGCCGGGCTTCAGCTCTGGATGTAAACAAACGATACGGCTCATCGACCCCGTGTCGGATCAGGTCGTCCGCCAAAACGCCGATATACGCTTCGTCCCGCTGCAAAATGAACGGCTTGCGTTTCTGGACCGAAAACGCCGCATTTATCCCAGCCAGTAACCCCTGACACGCGGCCTCTTCATATCCCGTCGTGCCGTTGATCTGACCCGCGAGGAAAAGTCCTCGAGCGCGCGTCGATTCCATCGTGGGCCGCAATTCACGCGGATCGACAAAATCGTATTCGATTGCGTACCCGGGCCGGATGATTTGAACGCCTTCAAAACCATCAACCATCCGCAGGAGCTCAAGCTGTAGAGCTGACGGCAGCGAAGTGGAAAAACCGTTCAGATATACTTCGTGGGTGTTATGCCCTTCCGGTTCGAGAAATAGCTGATGCCGGTCCTTGTCGGCAAATTTGACAACCTTGTCCTCGATCGACGGACAATACCGCGGCCCGATGCCCGTGATCTTGCCGGAATAAAGAGGCGACTGGTGCAGGTTGTCGCGGATCGTCTGATGCAGGCGTTCGGTCGTGTAACCGATAAAGCACTGGATCTGTTCCTGCTCGATCCGCTCGGTCGAGAATGAAAATGCTACCGGCTTTTCATCCGGCGGCTGAGCCGCGAATGCGTCCCAATCTATCGTCCGGCCATCAAGCCTCGGCGGCGTACCTGTCTTCAAACGCCCAACCGGAAATCCTAGATGCTTTAGATTCTCAGCAAGCTCGATCGAGGCGGGCTCGCCCGCGCGTCCGGCGGAGAAAGTTTTACGGCCTGTATGGATCGTTCCATTCAGGAAAGTACCTGTCGCAATGACCACGGATTTCGCTCCAAAACGACGTGAATCCTGCATTTCTACACCGATAACGCTATTGTTATCAACAATTAGATTAATTACGACGCCTTGGCGAAGGTGTAGATTAGGCGTCGCTTCTAGCACGCGCCGCATTTCGGTTCGATAGAGGCTACGGTCAGCCTGGGCACGCGGCGATTGGACAGCGGGACCACGTGAGCGGTTCAAAAGACGAAATTGAATCCCTGTCCGGTCGATTACGCGGCCCATGATACCGCCCAGTGCGTCGATCTCGCGAACTACATGGCCCTTAGCGATGCCGCCGACCGCCGGATTGCACGACATCTGACCGATCAGGTCGAGATTGATTGTTACGAGCCCGGTCTCAGAACCAAGACGCGCCGACGCAGACGCCGCTTCGCAGCCCGCGTGCCCCGCACCAATCACGATTACGTCAAAACTTTCGTCAAACATACAACACGCTCAATTAACAGAGTCCATTTTGTAAGTTTAACGCAGAAACCACCCTTTTGCTAACCAAAATATTGGTGTGGCAGGTTCGTGGGCCTATTGAATGGGGGGCACTGACAGCGAGAGAATGTAAACCACAAGGGCCTTACCGTCAAAGCCTTTAGCTACGATACGATAACCTCCCGCGGGTGTCGCGACGTTCCAGATCGCTACCGAATCGGATGCACGGGATGCACTCGACAGGTCGCCGAGTTTTGCGAATTCTATCTCCCGGCCGGGCCTCACGAATCCCGTTACCCAGACTACCTTACCCTGGCCATTCGCCTTTAGAGCGATCGAAGAAAATTCAGATTCATTCAGCGTCCAGGCTTCTTTACGTTCGCCCGCCTCTTCTTCCTCTTGATCCTTATCACCTCCGCCAGTGCGGCCGTATCGCTCCAACTTCTCGTGGGCATCGGCCAGCTTCATGCCGATCTTTACCCCCAGAATCGAATCGATACCATTTTTTTTTCCCGGCGTTTGCCCGACTGCTGTCCACGAGAGTAGAAATAGCATCGTTGCGGCCAGTAAAAAGGGGGCGGCTGACCTCCATTCTAAGCCAGCCGGTCCATTTTGTTGAGTTAAATATTTCATGTTCCGCCCTCTCATTTACCGATGAAACTGAATATTGCCCTGTGTTAGCGGTCCCGACCGATTAGAGTTTCGCATTCCGGTAATTATGATCGAGAATCTATCGTTGGTCCCAGGTTCACCGTTATCCTGAACCTTGACCGTGAAGAAGACCTGATCTCGGTCGATATGCCCTCGTCCGCTAAAGGTTACCTCGTTCGTCGCTGGATCATAGCTATACGAATCGATCGAATCTGATACCAAGTGAATGTTTTCCCCGTCATCCTGGTAGTTCAAGTGGCCGCTTGGATAGTTGTCCACCTTGAAGCCAAAGTTGACAAGCTTGTTTAGAATATTACCGCCTCCGGTCACCTTAATGACCGTACCGGTCTCGGGCGTCGGAGTGGGGCTCGGAGTCGGGGTTACCGTCGGGGACGGACTCGGAGAGGGAGATGGCGTTGGCGTTGGCGCAACACCGCAGCCAATAGTAAACAACGTCCCACCTCGCGTAGTATCGCGTATTGCATTTGCCCCGGTGGTGAATGATTGACCGCGGAGGCCCGTCAGAACAGTGCCGCCTGTAATAGCGGGGCCTTTTGTCACAAACGGATTGAGCTTACTGGCCGCGACCTTGATCGTAATCGTTCCGTTCGCAGTATTAAATGATCCGCTGTCCGCACTGCCGCGCTGGGTATAGGTCAGCGCTCCGGTCGAGGCTCTGACGGCTGTGCCAAAGGTAAAGGCTCCATTGGGATTCGTGTCTGTGCTGGCTCGGACCCAGAATTGATCACCGCGGTCCGATACGCCGTACGTATAATCGCCCGTCGCGCTCAACTTCGAGTCCGGTGCATTGGCTGTAAAATTCATCCGCCAATTGGCTGCCGGCGGAATTACCGCCAGGTCGGAAACTTTCATTGTCGCGACGATGACCGGGTCAGTCGTACCTTCGCACGAGTATTTGATGGAGGTTATATCGAATGGGCTGGTGCCGCCCGGTTCCGCAAGCAGTCCGATAGTGTGGTCCCCTACAAAATCAGTGACTTGCTCGCCGTTGGGACCCGGTTGAGCGGGCGCCGGATTGAGACCCGGTGCGAATGGGCCGACACCTTGGACCGGCGACGGAACCATCGTGCCCTTAATTCCGGGGCCACTGATCTGTCGAGCTACATAGACATTGCCGTCAAAATCATTGTGATCGTCGGTATAATCAATCACCGCAGCACCCGTCGGATCGAAAGAGACTTGGTAATAGTCAAGCAAATTCCGGTTTGCGTTACCCAGCGTACCGCCTTCAGAAATGTTGCTACCATGAATTATATGGTCGCTGACCTTGGTTTGACGGAACGTAGGCGAGTCGGCCGTAGCGTTAAAACTCTGGGCATAAAAGACATTCCAGTTGGCGTTATCATTATTGGTTGCCTCACTGGTTCCATACCAGGTAATACCTACGGACCCCGGGTTAGGACCGGTTTCCATCCACGGGACAATGCTGGTTCTGGTCTCAGGTCCGTCGCTGACGCGAACCGGTGGGCTCCAGTGAGCTCCCTTGTCGGTTGAATGAACCAGATAAATATCCTTATCGTTTGAATAGGCCACATACGCCGTACCGAAAGGTGTTCCGTCATCCGCGACTTTGACGCTAAAGAATAGGTGAGCCACGCCGTTCGGATCACTTGCCGCTACATTACATGTATAAGTGAG
>JAYVDQ010000102.1:0-3754 GCA_043749325.1 Chloracidobacterium sp.
GGATAAATGGTACGACCTGACAAGACAGGTTACGCCATACGACGTGGTGTTATTCGGCAAGGATTCCCCTTGGGGACCAAGGGAAGGGCGGTCAAAGCCCCCATCTCAAATCTCATCCGATCTGCTCTCATTTGCCGACGCAGATGAGCAGCTTCGCGCCAATTCTCTCAGCCGCGTCGGCCTGTACGCCGAAGGCTTGGCAGCGAGTAATGACTGGGTGATCGCCGGGTCGCGGACCGCAGACGGTAAGCCGATCCTTGCCAACGACCCGCACCTTGCGCCGACGGCCCCGGGCATTTGGTATTTGACGGAGCTGACCTCGCCGACTGCTCATGTCTCTGGCGTTACGTTTCCGGGGGTACCGGGCATCGTCCTCGGTCACAACGAATACATCGCCTGGGGCGCGACCAACGTCGGACCGGACGTGCAGGACCTTTACGCCGAGACGTTTAACGATGCCGGAGAATATAAAACGCCTACCGGGTGGACAAAGCCGACTATCCGAAAGGAGACGATCAACGTTCGCGGCAACCTGATGAAACCGGAAATCACGCCCGTGACCCTCGATGTGACCGAGACCCGCAACGGCATCGTGATCACCGAAGATGGAGGAAAAAAATACGCCCTCAAATGGACGGCCCGCGATCCAAAGAACAATGAATTCGAAGCATTTTTCGGCCTTAACCGGGCGCGCGACTGGACCGGCTTCAAGAGCGCGTTGCAAACATACGGCGGTGCGACGCAAAATTTTGTTTTTGCCGATGTAAAAGGCAACATCGGCTGGTACGCCGCCGGACGCGTCCCGACCCGCAAGACCGGCGACGGAGCTTTTCCGTATGACGGCTCGACCAGTGACGGCGACTGGACGGGCTACATTCCTTTTGAGGAAATGCCGAACCTCTACAACCCACCCGGCGGCCTGATCGTGACGGCCAACCAGCGCATTGTCGGCACGTCGTACAAATACACGCAGCTGTCCCGTAACGTCGACGCCCCGTGGCGCGCCCGCCGCATCCATGACGCTCTAGACGCAAAGAAAAAGATCACGATGGACGATGTCCGCGATGTTCAGCTCGACGTGCTGAATATTCCGCTGTCGAATCTGGCAAAAGAGATCCTCAAATCGGGAGCCGCATCACCCGAAACGCTCGCCGTTCTAAAAGATTGGGATGGGCGAATGACCGTCGATTCGCGCGGCTCGGTGCTGATGACCGAGATACGTGGCTGTATCGCCAACAAGATGGCCGACGACAATAAACCGGTACCCGCATTCCTCATTCGTGAACGCATAATCGATTGGGCCGTCCGAGAAAGGTCCATCCGTTGGTTGCCCGCCGGTTTCGCCAGCTACGACGATCTGCTGAGGTCGTGTGACGCGTCTTCGCGAACATCGCTTGCCAATCCAAAACGCCTCGGCCCCGACCCAACAACCTGGACATGGTCGCGCGTTTTCCCGGCATCGCGATTTCCACACCCGCTGGCGCCCGCCCCATTTATCGGAGCCCAATTCATGACCCCAAACATCCCGATCAACGGCAGCGGCCAAACTCCAAACGTCGGATCAAACGTCTCGATGCGTTTCATCGCCAGTCCCGGAAACTGGGACGCCACCCGCCACGTGATCCCCCTCGGCGAAAGCGGTGACCCGAAATCACCGCATTTCAAAGACCAATTCGAAGCTTGGCGGACGGGAACTCCGATGATCTTTCCATTTAGCAGAGCCGCAGTGGAAAAGGCGGCGACGGAAATTGTTGTAATGAGTCCAAAGTGATAGTGCTTAGTACTGTCGGAACCCAGTCGCTACCACTCCCGGTTCTGACTCGTAGGGGCTCTTATGACAGCCGGGACAGAAAATCGCTCAGGATTATAGCGGCGGCCTCGCTGTCGACTAATCGACGTGATTCTTTGACACTCACGCCCCGGCTCCATAGGTTGGATTTGGCGGCGTAGGATGTGACGCGTTCGTCCTGTAAATAAATTGGGATATCGAGCGAGAGCGAGAATTTGCGGGCCATGTCGCGGGCAACGCCGGACATAATACTTTCGCCGCCGTCGGATTCTAGCGGCAAACCAATTACGAGGGCTTTTGCATCATATTCGGCGAGAATGATTTTGACCTGTGCGAGCAGCTTTTTCCAACTCTGGCGTTCGACAAGCGCGAGCGGGCGGGTTGTAAATCGCATTTCGTCGCAAATGGCGACACCGACGCGTTTTGTGCCGGGGTCGAGAGCGAGAATGCGGCCGGTCGTGGGAACGTTATTTAGCTCTGTAAATTCGTCTTGATTAGTAGTTTCTCTTTGTTGCACTGGTAGATTCAATAAACGATAATTGGTTGTTGCCCCACGGGCAATAGTTTTATACGAGGTATTATATGTCATTTCGCGGAAAACTTTGGGTACTTGCTCTTTCGGGTGTGATCGCGGTGTACGCGGTCATCGGCGGTTTGCCGATGGTCGGCGGGCTGCTGACGACATCGGCTCAGGAGCCGGTCAATGACGCCGGGGCCCAGCTCCGGATCGTCGAGTCGGTTCTGGCGCACATTCAAAACGATTATGTTGACGACCCGAACATGGAAAAGGTACGCGTCGGAGCCCTTCGGGGCCTGGCGGGCGGCCTCGATCCGTATTCGTCTTTTTTGACGGCCGACCAGGTCAAAGCTTTTGAGGCGAATAAGACTTCGAGCAAGATCGGCATCGGCGCCGAGTTTTCGCAGGTGTCGGGCTATCTTTATGTGATCTCGGCCCTTAAAGGTTCCCCCGCGGATAAAGCAGGGATCAAGTCAGGCGACGTCATTGAGTATATCGACAGCAAAGCAACACGCGACATTTCGCTTTATGACGGCCGGCAATTGGTGATGGGTGACGCGGGTACGACTGTAAGTTTGAGAGTTCTTAGAGCAGGCGAAAAGCCGCAGACGCTCAAGGTCACGCGCGGAACCTACAAGGTGCCAAACGCCGAATCCCGCATGGAAACCGGCAAGATCGGCGTAATCAAGGTGTATAGCCTTGAGGAAGGCGAGGGCAACGACATTCGCTCGCAGCTCACGGGCCTTACAAAACAGGGTGCTCAGAAGATCGTGCTTGACCTGCGCGGTGTCTCTGCCGGAAGTTTGGCCGAAGCTGCAAACGTCGCCAATCTGTTTATAAAGGACGGGGAGCTTGCAAAAGTGATCGGCCGCGAAAACAAGGTAACAATGACGTTTACCGCTGACCCGGCGAAAGCAGTATTTGACGGCGGCCTGGCCGTTTTGATCGATCTTGGAACCGCTGGCGCGGCTGAGGCGGTCGCGGCGGCTGTTGTCGAACGAAAACGAGGCGAGGTTATTGGCGAACGAAGTTTCGGCGCCGGTACGGAGCAGAAACTTTTTACTCTTCGCGGCGGAGACGGATTACTGTTGACAGTCGCAAAATGGGCGTCGCCGGCAGGAAAGCCTTTTCTTGGCGAAGACCGAGCCACGACGGGCATCAAGCCGTCGATCGAGGTCAAGCGTCCCGACACGCCGGAGCCGCTTGAGGTCGAAAACCTGATCGATCAGCAGACCAATCCTAACGCGACACCGACGCCTACACCTGCTCCGAAACCCGCGGCACCAAAGGTCGTAGAGGATCTACAAATGAAAAAGGCCATTGAGGTTTTAACCGATAAAGCCGCAGCCGCGAAGGCTGGTTAACGGCCCGCCCATCGGAAGCGTGATCTTTGAACGAGAGGCCGGGCAGCAGTGTCCGGCCTTTTGCATTAAGTAATTGTTGTTCTG
>JAYVDQ010000103.1:0-4706 GCA_043749325.1 Chloracidobacterium sp.
TGAGCACCTCGACGCCGCGCAGCTGCGAGACCTTGTTCAAATTAAAATCGTTTGTGACGATCACCGCGTCAAGCTGCATACCGAGCTCGATCAGCTTTAGATCAACCTCTTTGACCCCCGGGAAATCGGTCTCGATTATCTGCACATCAAGCTTGCTGTTGTTTCTAAGCCGTTGGAGCATGTCGAGCCCGCGGCGTCCGCGCTGACGCTTGGACGAATCGGGCGAATCGGCGACCTGCTGCAACTCAGCCAGAATAAAGTGTGGAATGATCAGCGAACCGCCCAGAAATCCCGTCTCGGCGACATCCGCGATACGCCCGTCGATAATGACCGAGGTGTCGAGGATCTTGTAGTCACGCTTAACATTCTTGTCGCTGAAAATGCCGCCAAGTGCCGACAAATCAATGTAATCGCCCTTTGCTGCACCCACCATCAATCCGATATAGCCCATAAAAAAGGCCAGAGCGATGGTCAAAAATGTCTGCATCTCAGCCGAAACCGCCGATTCTTTTTGGATCGAGATCAAAACACCTATCAGAAATGCCCCCGCAATTCCGAGGATCGATCCAACAGCCGCCCCGATGAGCGTCTTTAACGACGCCCTGCGAACCCGCATCTCAAATCCGATGATAATGAGTCCCACGGTGGCCCCGAGTGCCGCCGATAAAACACGCCGCGTCTGCTCGTCGCTAAAAGCGCTGATGCCAAATCGTTGGGTTCGTTCAAACGGATTCAGCAGGTAGCCCAGCAAAACGAGCAACCCGACAAACGCGATCCGCAATATGAGAATATCCCACTTCATCGTCTCAGATTTTACCATGAAAAATATCGTCGGCGTAACTATCGACGAGCGTTTTCCGTCTGTGTCTGTACGCTAAACGACAATATGCTACTTAAAGAAACGACGATTTGCGGGGTGATTTCAAACAATCCCCATTCTACTTCTTACGACGGAGGAAGTCGTATTCCGCTTGGCTCCATCTGTAGCTCTCGCTCTGAGAGTCCACTTCGCTGGCCTGAAGCCGCGAGATGTTTTAAAAAAAACCTCTCGGAATTACGTGGGTTGCGTCGGACCATTTTTTTATTTAACAGGCGGCGTTTTCGAATGTCGAAACTTTCTTGGAAAACGTGCATTAGTATGATACGTTGGCATCTACAAAAGGATTTTCTCAGATTCCTTCCCTATCCTCGCCTAATTCTTTTGGATCTATTATGTCTATTGACTCCCAACAAGGGTCTCGAGGAATTTGAGTCGGTACAAACTTGGGTAACCACATATCTTGGGAGGTATCTGAATGAAAATCAATCGTATATTCCTATCAATTGCAGTTCTCTTAATTGCGTCAACGTTATATGGACAAGGTAACCCATCAAAACAGACAACGCCACCGATTAGGTTGGACAAAGTTCCGGCCAATAAATTAGCCGTTCCTAGTGATCTTCCCATTTTGGGTGCATCATATTATGACTTCTTGGTGGCTCCGACCGGACAAATCAACGTTAAACTTTATGATTCCAAAGCCGAGCCGATAGCCGCCCTCGAAATCCAGGAAAATTTGCTGGAGCATTCAGTGTTGTTCAAGTATAGTGATAAGTATGGCGAAAACTGGATACGTACCGTAACGACTCAATTACAGGATGAAACTCTTTTCCAGGTAACGTCATCGACAGGTGCTGAGATGAGGGTAAAGGCGAAAATGGACTCTTCAAAGAATTCAAGGAAACTTCGCACATCATCTATTAGTCTAGCAAACGAACTAGGTTGGGCCGAGTATCCGCTCGACGGTTTTGAGCCGACATCTCTTCGTTTGAATGCTCAGCATGCATTGCAAGTCGAAGAAGCGAAATTCTTTAATAATGCGGGCCTGTTGAAGCTCAGAGAATTTATTCAAAACTTTGGACGCCTCCGCGACGTCACGGTTCAAACATGGACAGGCAAACCAGAGACAAATGAGACGAGTGATTGTAATAAAAAAAAGATTGCTCTTAATGAGGGAGAGATGGAACTCGTTCTTGGCTGCGGCGGAGTAGCATTTTGCACTAGAATCTCAACTATAGTTCCAATCTTTGCCTGCAACGGAGGAAATTCGTGTACCGGGTTCTATATTGTTCCTGACTACATCCTCAGCTTGTTTTTTACAGCGAATTGCTCCTATCTAAATGGATGCGCCTAGGATTATACCGATAGCGTTTTGAGGGGATTGTTTAATGAAATTTCCCAACTTTACATTTAAGCGAGAAGCTAAGTTTTTGGTTCTAATTCAGTATGGAGTCCCATGCATAGGAATCCTGATGTTTATGATTCTGTGGCTAATGGGGTACCTACACTAAAGTAAGAGGCTAGACTTAGTAACTCGATAGTTAATAACGGAGGCCGTCATAAAAGCGGCCTCTTTTTTGGCGCAAAGTGGGACACGGCATATTAATCCACCCCACCTTTCGTCTCACCCTAACAAGGTGCGAAAATGAAAAAAGAAATGGCAAAACAACCGGCAACAATTTTCGTCTGCCAGAGCTGCGGCGGGCAATCGCGTAAATGGCTCGGCCAGTGTCCCGATTGTGCGGAGTGGAATACGCTCGTCGAGGAACGCTTTCGGCCCACGGCTACGGCGGCGGCGAGCAGCTTTTCGTCGCAGTATCGCGCGGCTTCGCCCATTGCCTACGGCACGATCGAATCGCAGGATGACGCCCGCACATCGTCCGGCATCGATGAGATGGACCGCGTTCTCGGCGGCGGGATCGTCGCCGGATCGCTGGTGCTGATCGGCGGAGCACCGGGCATCGGCAAATCTACGATCGTCATTCAGATGGCGGACAAACTTGGCCGCAACGGCACCAAGGTGCTCTACGTGTCGGGCGAGGAGTCCGAACGCCAGATCAAAATGCGCGGCGAACGCCTTGGGCTGGCAGCCGAAAACCTGTTCCTGCTGCCCGAGACCAATCTGCAATCGATCCTCGCCGAAACCGACAAACTGCGGCCGGATTTTGTCATTGTCGATTCGATCCAGACCGTTTTCAGCGAAAAGATCGAGTCCGCACCGGGCAGCGTTTCACAGGTCCGCGAGGTTGCGGCCCAGTTTATGATGTTTGCCAAACAAACGGCGACGCCGGTCTTCCTCACAGGGCATGTCACCAAGGAGGGTTCGATCGCCGGGCCGAAAACGCTTGAGCACATCGTCGATACCGTGCTCTATTTCGAAGGCGACCGGCATCACAACCACCGGATCATCCGCGCCACCAAAAATCGATTCGGCGCAGCAAACGAGATCGGCGTTTTTGAGATGACAAACTCCGGTCTCGTGCCCGTCGGCAACCCGTCGGAGCTATTCCTACAGGAGCGGCCCGAAAACGCGACCGGCTCGGTAGTGACCGTTTGTATGGAAGGCACGCGACCGATGCTGGTCGAAGTTCAGGCTCTCGTTAGCAACACAAAATTCGGTACAGGCAGGCGAATGACGCAGGGCTTTGATCAAAACCGGACCAGCCTGCTGATCGCCGTGCTCGAAAAACAGCTTGGTTTCCAACTCGCGGGCGACGACGTTTTCGTCAACATCGCCGGCGGTATGGAGGTCGACGAGCCCGCCGCCGACCTCGGCGTCATCGCCGCGATCGCCTCGAGTTTTCGCAATCTACAGGTCCCGCCGGAAACCGCCGTCTTTGGTGAAGTCGGCCTAACCGGTGAGGTCCGCGGCGTGCTACAGGCGCAAGCCCGTGCCCGCGAGGCTCAAACGCTCGGGTTTAAGAAATTGATATTGCCGGAATCGAATAAGAAAGGCTTGGAAAAGCTGTTAGGGATTCGTGTTGTAGGCGTTAAGAATCTTGAGCAGGCGATGGATGAATTGTTTTAGCGGCTGAGCAAAGGCACGAAATCTTTAGGCTCTAAGCAGCCATCTTCTCTATGACTCGATTGACCTCAATACTAATCGCCGGATATTTGATACCAGATTTCTTCGCTGTTTCGAGCCAGAGCTCCTCGACGATCTCAAGTTCGCTTAATGTTTCGTCTAGAGTTTCGCCCTGGGCGATGCAGCCCTTGAGAGCAGGTATTTCAGCCACGTAGCCGCCTTCGGCTGCCGGATATGTTACGAATGGGTATTTAAGATTGGCCATGTTCCTCGATTATTTCAATAACACGTTTTACGTAAACAACTTTAACACGGTTTTGATGAACCGGTATCGCAAAAACAATGTCTCCTTTTCGGAATACGTGATGGCTTCCGGCAATCCGATCAAGAACAAAAGATTCGGACTCCAACAATTTTCGGATGTCGGTGAAGGTAACATTATGTGGACTACGCTTTATTCGTTCGAGCAGTTTCTCACGCTTTGTCACGATGCGAAGTTATCATTTATTTCTTTATATTATATTAGCAACTTTTCCGGTCGCCAACCCGAATGAGTGGATCAAACAAAATGCGGCTAGAATCCGTCATCGCCGGCCATAATGCGTTGGAGCACTGCGTCGCGTTTCTGCCGGATGTCAGTTATGCGGGGCGAAGGGTCGTCACCGACAAACGTCGGCGGTGGTGTAAATGGATCGATCTGTAGCGGCACGCCTTCGGTCTCGAGTTTATTTGCGATGATCTGCGTGATCAGCTCTTGCTCAAACTGGCAGATATCGACAAATTTCACGCCGATACCGGTGTGCTCAAAACGATAGAGGGCCTTGCAATGCAACGGCAGATAGTTTTTGTTCGGCAGTTCGA
>JAYVDQ010000104.1:0-2401 GCA_043749325.1 Chloracidobacterium sp.
AAACGACGGGTCACCCGAGAGATCGTTCCTGAGAACAAGAGTGTTAACGAAAAACCCAATGAGATTTTCGGTTTCGGTCCTGTTACGCCCGGCGATCGGCGTTCCGACGATCAGATCCGTAGCCCCGGTATATCGGGCCAGCAGCGCATTAAAGCCGGCAAGCAGCGTCATGTACAACGTGCTTCCCTCGCTTTTTGACAGATCGTTGAGACCGCGAAGCAGATCCGGCCCAAAGTTAACGACCTCCTGCCCGCCGTTGGCAGTTTGAACCGCAGGCCGTGGCCGATCAGTGGGCAATTCGAGAAGGGTTGGTGCTCCTCTAAGCTGCCCGGTCCAGTATTTGGTTTGTCGGTCTATCTCTCGCTGGAGATAGTCGCGCGACCACGATGCATAGTCGCCAAACTGTATTGAGAGTTCCGGGAGACCGGGAATTTTGCCGTCAACAAGTGCCGAGTAGACAGCGGCAAACTCATTCCAAAAAAGGCCAAGCGACCAGCCATCACTGATGATGTGATGCATCTTTATGAGAAGAACGTTATCGAGTTCGTCAACTTTGACGAGCAAAGCCGAAAAGAGCGGCCCCTCGCAGAGGTCCATTGGTTTGTCAGCCTCATTCTGGATCAGATTGAGGGCTCGTACCTCGCGATCTGCCCGGTTGTCGGAATCGAAATCGACCTGACGAAATCGAGCTGCACCTCGCGGGAGTATCGCTTGATGCCAGGTACCATCGGTATTGGCAAAAATCGTCCTCAGCGCTTCGTGTCGGGCGACAATCTCATCAAGGGTTTTCTGTATTAGAACAGCATCAAAGCGGCCTCTTACCCTTATAGCGTCCGAAATGTTATATCGTGCAGTTCCCGGGTCCAACTGCTCCATAAAGAGCAGTCCTTCCTGGCTGAAGGACAGAGGGGCGACCGATGTGTCCGGCCGGCCGGTGATGATAAATGGATTATCCAGCTTGGGCAAGACTCTCCCGAACCGCTTTTCCAGAAGCGTTCTTTTCGAAGGAGAAAGGCTTTCGAGCCGTTGTACTAACGCACCGTTCATATAGGTCAACTCTGCTGTTTATCGCAATTTACATACGAATAAGAGTGTTAGTGACCTTGGATTTCCAAAAAACGGGTGAGTTATGCCATCGATAACCTCAAAACTAAAAACCGTCATACAGCCGCCGTTACCAAATTGGATAAGATCCGGGTGCCGGTCAGATTCCTAATCGGAGGCCGGCACCGTATCTGTAAGGTACAAAAAAGCTAAATCACAGATTAGACATGGATAATAGTTATGGAACACTAGAGGCTTTCACCGTTTATTTTGCAATCCGGTCGGCCAAATTAATGATCCAGGTTATATCCACCTAAGCCACCGGTTCCGAAGCTGGAAAAGGACGAGCTCAAAAAGGCGGACAAAAACCATGTTTTCAATAATTATGGCGGGCGGTATGGGGATCCGATTTTGGCCGGCGAGCCGTGCGAGTTTGCCTAAGCAGTTTCTCAAGATCATCGGAACGCGGACACTGCTCCAGGAGACGGTCAAGCGAGTTGCCCCGCTATCAACCCCTGAAAATCTGTATGTCGTCGTAAACCAGGCTCATGAGGCGTTGGCACGGACACAGCTCGCGGGTTTTGATACGCAGATACTCTCGGAGCCCTTAAGCCGGAATACAGCCGGATGCATCGGGCTTGCCGCATTGCATATGAGACGACGCGACCCGAATATGCCGATCGTGATCCTGCCTGCGGATCACCATATCGCCAACGGCGAAAAGTTTAGGAGTTCCCTTTTGCACGCAGCTGAATTAGCGAAATCGGGTTGTATCGTTACGTTGGGCGTAACACCTACCCGGCCAGAAACCGGATATGGTTATATCAAGACGGGGGCCGGACATCACCCTGCGACAGTTGAGCCTGTCTATGCTGTCGAACGGTTTGTTGAGAAACCTGATCGGGAAACAGCACTTGAATATCTCGCAGACGATTCATACGTTTGGAATAGTGGCATCTTCGCTGCCACTGCCAAAACGATCCTTTCCGAAATCAAGTGTTTGTTGCCGGTCATGTATAGCCAACTCGAAGAGATTGATCAAGCCATCGATACGCCCGAATATGAGTCCGTCCTCGCTCGTGTTTATCCGAACCTTGAATCGATCTCCATTGACTATGGGGTAATGGAACGAACAACGACCCCGATGTATTCACTTAAGACGGATTTCGAGTGGAGCGACGTTGGAAGTTGGCGATCATTATACGATCTGAGAATTCAGTCGCACGACGAGGATGGAAATCTCTTTCATGGTGATTCGATCGCATTAGAATCGAAAAACAATTTTCTATACTCGGCCGGCGGACGCACAATTTCCTTGCTTGGCGTTGACGATCTGATAGTCGTTGATACTCAAGAC
>JAYVDQ010000105.1:0-9007 GCA_043749325.1 Chloracidobacterium sp.
CCGGGCGAGCCGACAAGTCGCGACGATTCGGCTGAAACAATGAAAATACCACTTCCGATCATCGACCCCACAACGATTGTCGTGGCATCGACCAGACTCAGGCCGCGAACGAGCCGTTTGCTTTCGTCATTGATTTCGTTTTCCATCGGGTTTCCTCAGAAAGCGGCGATATCGATATTGTTATTACCCAGAGCCTGGCTTATCGCCATCGCAAATTCCAGCGCATTTTCACCGTCGCCGTGAAGACATATCGTGTCGGCAACGATAGGGACCATGATTGCGTCGGTCGAGCGGACGCGTCCGTATTTGATCATGTCGAGGACCTGGTTCAAAGCCACTCCGGTATTCTTGATAAGTGCATTCGACTCGCTTCGCGGCGTTAGGCTGCCGTCCGACTGGTATGATCGGTCGGCAAAAACTTCGGAAGCCGCGCGAAGGCCACGCTTTTCCACTTCGGCGATCATCGGGCTCCCCGATAGGCAGAAAAGGAGGAGGTTTTTATCAAAATCGATTACAGCCTCGGCGATCGCGGCGGCAAGTTCGGTGTCGCGGGCCGCCTGATTGTACAATGCTCCGTGAGCCTTGACGTGACTGAGTTTGCCGCCGGCCGCGGCCGCTGTCTCATTCAATGCACCGATCTGCTCCGTGACAATTTCATACACTCTCTTTGGCGGAAATTGCATCTCGACGCGGCCAAAATTTTCCCGGTCCGGATAGCCCGGATGGGCACCGATGGCGACGCCCTTTTCAAGAGCCGTCTCGACCGTTTTGCGCATCGTTGCCGCGTCACCCGCGTGAAAGCCGCACGCGATGTTGGCCGACGAAATATAGTCCATCAGCTCGGCGTCATTACCGCAACCTTCGCCCATATCGCAATTTAGGTCGATCTTCAGAGTCATTTAAGAGTTTGCCTGAAATCTACACCCGATGCGGAAAAAACTCAACTCCCGCTCGAATTTAAGTGCCAGATTTTCGGCTTCTTCGTTATCGATCAGGTGAAACACCACCTTGTCGTTCGCTCCAAGCTGAGCAAGCAAAGGGAGGTCATGCGATATAACATGTGCGATACGCGGGTAGCCGCCGGCCGTTTGTCCATCGGCCATCAGCACGATCAATTGACCATCCGGTAAGAGTTGGACCGTCCCGAAATTCGCGGCGGCGGAAATCATCTCAAGAGGTTTTGATAGGGAGATCGGATTTCCCGATAGACGAAAACCCATCCGATTGGAGCTGTTCGAGATCACGAATTCCTGATCTAGCAGAAGATCGCGGTTTTTTTCCCCCAAGCGATCAAATTCTGCCCCGGCCATGATCCTGACAGTAGGAAAGCGACTGTACATCGGGATAAGACTATTTGAAATTCCGCAATTTACTTTTGCCTTTTGCCTTTTAACTTTTGCCTTGAAAGCAATCCGGTCACCCATTTCGAGCTTTCGACCGTTAAATCCACCAATATTGGCGGCAATATTTGTGCTGGAACTGGCGAGCCACTCGACAATTTTGAATCCGCTCCGAACGGCCAGATATGAGCGATTACCCAAGCCCTTTCCCGCAAATTTAAGAACACTGTTCTTCCTGGCCGAATACCTCCGCCAATTTTCAACCGGCTCGCCGTCTAGTTGCGGCTCGAAATCTCCCCCACCTATTGCAAAGACAGCATTGGCCTCGAAAACAATTTGCGGAGCCGGGAAGTGCATCTCCAAAACCCCTTCACCCTCCTCGTTGCCGAGCAAAATGCTAATCAAGCGCGCGGCGCTTTGGTCCATGACGCCGTTCGGATTTATGCCGAAACGCCGGTATCCCTCACGGCCAAGGTCCTGGACGGTCGTTAAAATTCCCGCTTTTTGGATCAGAATGCTCATCTTGTAGCAATAAACCGGACTTCGTCGCCGGGTCGGAGCAGACTTGGCGGATCGGCAGCGGGCGTAAACATTTCAATATCGGTGCGGCCGACGATCTGCCAGCCGCCGGGCGATTCAAGCGAATAAATCCCTGTTTGCCGTCCCGCAATTCCGACACTTCCTTTTGGGAGCAGCGTACGCGGTGTTTCCTTTCGCGGTGTAGCGATCCGATCATCAACCTCACCCATATATGTAAAGCCGGGCAGAAAACCGAGCATGAAAACGCGGTACGTCCTGCTCGTAAATATGTCGATGACCTCAGCCGGAGCGAAGCCGCTGGTCTCGGCCACGTAAACAAGATCGAGAGCTGATGCCGCGTCGAAATGCACGGGAATCTCTACCAACCGAGGGTTACTTTCGTCCGTGCCGGTTAAGGTTTTCACCGCCTTTTCAGCAATCGACTTGACGGCGTCGAAGGCGGTCGGGAATTCAGGGAAATTCTTTTTGACGCCCACAAGATCGTAGAAAATCGTGGTCGATGAATATGCTGGAACCGATTCTATAAAACCCGGAAAACTTTCTGTCTCTATGCGATTGGCGAAAGCGATGGCCTTTTTGTTAATGGTTTGTGAGATTGACGTGCCAAACTCGACGGTCAACGCCGAATCGCCAAGTGGAAAGATCCTAGTCTTTTCGTTGTTCATCGGCTATCTGCTTCGCTGTTTGGGGTCGAGGTATTCGCGCAGGCCGTCGCCGATAAAATTAAACGCCAGCACGGTCAAGGCGATCGCAAGCCCCGGGAAAAGCAAAATATGCGGCGACGTGCTAAAAAATTGCCGAGCCTCTTCTATCATGGTCCCCCAACTCGGCGACGGCGGCGGTATCCCGAGGCCGAGAAACGAGAGCGACGCCTCGGATAACACCGCACCGGCCATTCCGAGCGATGCCTGTACTATCAGCGGCTGGACGGCATTAGGCAAAATGTGCGTGAACAGAATACGCATGTTGCTTGCCCCCAGAGCCCGTGCCGCGAGCACGTAATCGTATTCGCGGACCTTCAAGACCTGCCCGCGCATTACGCGAGCGTAGCCGACCCATCCGATTACGCATAGGGCCGCAATTAATTTGCCCTGACCGGCACCTAGAAACGCCACAAGAGCAATGGCCAGCAATAGGCCGGGAAAGGCAAGAAATACGTTAAACACGTACCCTGACAAAAATTTATCGACAAATCCGCCATAAAATCCGGCGATAGCGCCGAGGACCGTGCCAAAGATCGCCGAAACAAAGACCACGGTAATACCAACTTCGAGCGAGATACGAGCACCGAACACAACCCGCGAAAATACATCGCGTCCGAGTCCGTCGGTGCCAAACCAATGCTCCGCCGTGGGCGGAAAATAACGCATCGCCAGATCCTGCGCGGTCACGTCATGGGTTGCAATGAATGGAGCAAAGATCGCAGCCAGAATAAATATAGCCGCGATGCCGATGCCGATGTATGCCAGTCTGCTCATTTACGAAATTCGTATTCGCGGATCTAATTTGCGATAAACAAAATCTGTCAGAGAATTAGCCACAATAAAGGTAATGCTGATCACAAGTACGCAGCCCTGTACGAGCCGGTAATCGCGTTTGCCTATTCCATCTTCCAACAGCAAAAGACCGAGGCCCTGCCAGTTAAATATCTTTTCGGTGATGATCGCACCTGCCAGGAGAACGCCCAGTTGTAGGCCTAATATTGTAACGACGGGTATCAGGCCATTTTTTAATACGTGTTTGTAGAGCACCATTCGCTCGCTGACGCCTTTAGCTCGTGCGGTGCGGACATAGTCCTCGCCAAGCTCTTCGATCACGCTGGAGCGGATCATTCGCGTCAAGATCGCCGAAAGGGCGGCTCCGAGCGTTACGGCGGGCAGGACTATGTCTTCGGGATATAAGCTGCCGGTCGGCGAAAACCAACCCAGCTTGACGGCGAAAAGATAGACGAGGAATGGCCCGATGACGAAAGTGGGCAGCGAAATGCCGAGCAGTGCAAAGAACGAGGCAGCATTATCGACCAGAGAATTCTTACGCGAACCGGCCAAAACACCAAGTGGCATGGCGATCCCGATGGCTACCAGCATCGCGGCGATCGCCAGCTTGATCGTGGACGGATAACGCTCCAAGATCATATCGCGTACGGGCCGGTCCGTTCGCATCGATGTCCCAAGATCGCCTTGAAAAAGCCCGAGCCAGTAATCGCCATAGCGATTGTCGCGGCCGTTCCAGACAAAACCTTTGTCGCCGCTATATGAAAAGAAAAAGGCCGGACGGTCAAGGCCGTGTTTGGACCGGAAATTTTCGATCTGCTCCTGCGTTGCTGTCTCGCCGAGGATGACGGTCGCGGGGTCGCCCGGCACGACCTCGATCAAGAACGTCACAAGAGAGACCACCGTCCAAATGACTAGCAGCATCAGAGCAAACTGTCTGGTGAAATTCAGAAGTCGGTATTTCATCAAAAAACGCGGTGGGCAGGAAAATTTTATAACTAAAAGCGGTTTATCTCAAACGATCAGCTTTTTGTGCCGGTGTGGATGGCCGCGATACCACCAGTAAGATTATGGTACTTTACGTTCGAAAAGCGGGTGTGCTCAATCATCGTAACGAGTGCTTTTTGGTCGGGGAACTTCGCAACGCTGTCCGGAAGGTATTCGTAGGCACCACGCGAGCCACTTACGATCCCGCCTATGCGCGGCAGCACGTTTGCGAAATAGAAGTTAAATAACTGGCGAAAGCCGGGCAGGATAGGGCTTGAGAATTCCAGTATCACGATGCGGCCGCCGGGTTTCAGGACGCGGTGGAGCTCGCTAAGACCGTTTGCAAAATTCGGCAGATTTCTGAGACCGAACGCAATCGTTAACGCATCAAAACTGTTGTCAGCAAACGACAGATTCATCGCATCGGTCTCAACATAAGGAATTCGTGCATTCGTGGCTGCCGTTTTTTCCTTTGCCACATTGAGCATCGGCCGGCAAAAATCGGTACCGATGATCTGTGCAGCCGCTCCGCGATTTAACTCGATAGACAGATCGCCGGTTCCGCACGCGACGTCCAGAACGACCGCATTTTTGTTGTTGAGAATGGGCTGAATCTCAGCCCGGACCTTTCGCCGCCAGCGTTTGTCGATATTGAGCGAAAGGACATGATTGAGCAGATCATACCGGCCGGCGATGCCCGAAAACATTTCGCGCACCGCGCGGGCATGTGCGGCTTCTTTTGCGTTCAATTCGTTATGCACGTGTTAGTTTGATTTTGGCGGGTTGCTTACCAAAACCATGACGACCGGTATCTTACGGATTTTTTCGACATACGCATTTACGTAGGCGAACGTTACTGTATTAACCGCGTGGGCATAGGCCGAGGGATTGGGCAACTTGTACGTGTCCGCGTCCAGCCAGAACGAAGAAACGTCCTTCTTTGCCCATTCGGACATCACGAAGTTTTTAGCTGCTTGACATTCGCTGTCACTGATTGGGTCTTTTAAGTCAAAGCCAATTATATTACCGTAATTCTGGGTAGAAAAATTAGGTTCGACATAAAATCCGGCAGTTATGATCCCAGGCAGCGTATGTGGTTCGTTGCGAACGAAAGCCTCGGCTGCATGCTCTACAGGAACACGGGTCTTGGCTCGATTTTCCATTATCGTCGTAAAGACGAGTGACGCGGCCAGATCCTTATCGCTTCGCGCGATGCCACGCGTCGCAAATCTTATAGCCGCGGCATCCGGCTTTGGCGATTGAATGCGCAATAACTCCGTTGGAGGCTCATCAGGCTGGCGAAATGTGGACGGCACCCGTTTATCGGATTTCAGCCAACTGCCGAAATATCGCCTGACGGCCCTGTAGGTGAGGTCACGGTCAAAGCTGCCGCTGATCGTCAACGTCGCGTTGTCGGCGGTCAGAAAACGCTGCTTGGCGTTGATCAGATCGGCGAAATCCAACTTTTGCACCGAGGCGGTCGAGCCTCGCTGGGGGCGGCCATAGGGAAATGTGCCCAATAGCCGTTTTGCGACGGCCTGATCGGCGACGTACGCCGGATCGGCTTCGAGAACCTTTAACTTTGCCAGCAAGGCGGTTCGCAGCTTTGCAGTTGTTTCTTTATCTATTGTCGGGTTTGAGACCGCCGTCGCGAGAGTTTCAAGCATTGTCAAAAGGCTCTCGGGTTTTGACGTCGCGTTTATCTGGATATAGTCATACGTCGTTACGACCTCGAGGCTGCCACCGAGATCCTCGGTAAAGAATTCACGCGACGCGTCGTTGGGAAAAAGGTTGTCGGCAAGCAATTGAATCGCACCCTCTTTCCCCTGCGGGTCAAATGCCGAACCGGCGTGGATGCGTATTTTGACCGAAACTTTGTCAGCCTTGGCGTCGTTCCACATTAATACCTTAAGCCCGTTAAGGAGTTTTTCTTCTTTTGGAGCGGGAAGCGGCTGCGAGAAAGTCGCTATTGAAAACAACAAAAGGGTGGCGATCAGCCCAGCGAAGGCAAATGTTTGTAATCGATTGGTATTTTTCATCGTCTAAACTATTAGGGACACCGTTTTACTTTACGGTTAGTTGCCAAATTCGCGGCTCGTGTTGTCGCCATGCCCAAATGAAGCACCCGCGCAAGTTGCACAAATGAAAATTTTAGAGACAAGCGGGCATCGCGTCAAACAGAAGGAGCATCTATGAAAATTGAAAGACCGCACGTAAGCATTATCGCGGATTTTATTGAAAAAGGCTTAACTTCTGAAATAAACGCGATATAATCGTTTTATTATTATGTCGCTCGGATAATCGGGCGTTAGTATCGAGAGGCTGAAAATGGGAAAAATTGTTAAGTATTGCAGTTCTTGTGACGAGGGATTTGCCGAGAAGTTTGGGTTTTGTCCTAACTGCGGAGCAACATTGCAAGCTTTCGAGATGAATCCGGTCTCGGCCGAGGCACCTCCCGTAGTTGCCGCCGAGCCTCCTCCGGTTGTAGAGCCTGCTCCGGTTGTGGCAGCAGCCCCTGAACCGGAGTCGCCCGCATTTATCGCCGAGTCTGCTCCTGTGGTTGAAACTGTTGCAGCACCGGTAATTGCAGAATTTAGCGAGCCGGTTCCTCCGCGGGAATTGGTCACCGAATACGTGGTCGCGACGCCCGAACCGGAAACGGTGACGGTCGAACAGCCGGTTGCCGAACCCATTAAGGAGCAGCACGTCGTAACGAAACCAATTGCCACCTCGGTAGCCAAAACGGCTCCAACTTTTGTGCGGAAAACGGCGGTCGACGTTGATCGCAAACCGGTTTCGCTTGAAGCCGAACATGACAAAGTCACCTCGGAAGGTGGGTTTTACGTCACCGTGATGGAAGAGAAGAATGTCGGGCAGCGAAATCTTCTTTTCTTTGGTTCGACAATTTTTATGGTTACGCTGGCCTTGAGCTTAACCGTTTATTCACTTTTCAAAAAGGATATCGGTATTGGTGCGATCGGCGACGACACATCACTCGCGAGTCTTATTGACGAGGTGCCGATGACGGTCGAGGAAGTGAAGCAGCAGAAGAAAGACAAGGACGCCGGCGGCGGCGGCGGCGGCGGCCGTGAAGAAAAAGAAGAAACAACGCAGGGCGATCTGGCCGACCAGTCCAAAAATCCGACACGTCCGCCTGATGCCAAGGTTTTCAGAAGTGATAATTTTGAGCTGAAAATGCCGCCCCCACAGACCGAGGGCACCAAAACATACGAAAAGAAATTTGACCGTTGGGGCGACCCGAATGGACGTTTCGCCAGTTTCTCAAATGGTACGGGTTCCGGCGGCGGACAAGGCAGCGGTAACGGAACGGGCCAGGGCAGCGGTCGTGGAACTGGAAACGGATCTGGCAACGGATCGGGCAGCGGCGGTGGACTAGGTAACGGCAACGGTAATGGCACGGGCGACGGCGACGGCGGTATCGGGGCCCCTCCGCCTAAGGCGGTCGGCGTGACGCAGGGCATCAAGATACTTTCAAAGCCGCGTCCGGGATACACCGATTCGGCCCGTCAGGCAAATATTCAGGGTACGGTCATTCTTCGCGTAACGTTTCTCGCGTCGGGACAGGTCGGCGGCATTTCGGCGGTCAAGGGTCTGGGCAACGGCCTGACCGAACAGGCAATCTCGGCTGCCCGCCGGATTGCATTTGAACCTGCCAAAACAAACGGCGTCGCTCAATCCGTAACAAAACAGATCGAATATACATTTTCGATATATTAATTTTACTAGCCATCCCAGGCTGAACGAAAAAGAGAAGGTCAAAATATTGGCCTTCTCTTTTTCTTTTCTTGTTGAATAAACGCCTAGATCGAGTCGTCCTCACCCTTTGAGTCCTCGTCGAGTTCGTACCTGTCGCGGTCGCGCTTTTCCATCTTCTCGGTAAAATCGAGCGGCTCGTTATCTTCGAAATTAATACCCATCGCGTGGGCATTAGCCTCGACATCCGATTGATCAGGCGTTGGATTATCGCCAAATACGCTTTCTGAGCCTGAAACATTCACATCTTCCCAATCGGCATCGATATCACCGCCCGAATCGGCCGGCGACGCGGCGGTATTTTCGGTTAGGCGTTCGACTAATTCGCTGGCCTCCTGTGCTACGCTTGCGATCTCGCCGTCGATCTCTGCCTGAAACTTATCGTCCGGTACAGATTCGTCTTCGTATAATTCCAATGGATCTTGATTCATTACTCCCCCCTTATATGACTAAATAAAAACCACCGACTGCGACGACGGTATCTCAAACCGCTTGCGGCATCGCATATTTTTACACATCAACTGGTCATCCACCCGCACCATATAATCGCGGGATTTCTGATATTGGGAGCGTTCCTGATCGTTCAAACGGCCCGGTGCCTGCTTTTTCTTGGTGCGTTTTAGCCAGCGGACATCATAATCCGCCCGCTCGCGGCAATGCGGACATGAAAAACTCGCCGTTTTTGTTTCCTGCCGTTCGTCGAAAATATCCCGTTCATGCATAGGGACATTATACAGGATGCGGAGGCCCGCGCGTAAGCAGGGGCGTAATATGGAAGTTGAATGTTTCGCCCTTGCTTGTATATTTGACAGTCAAACGCTATGTAATTAATAAGGACGCTTGTTGATTGTTTGGAAAAGATGAGTACGTGCC
>JAYVDQ010000106.1:0-3093 GCA_043749325.1 Chloracidobacterium sp.
GTAAAACGTCGTCGAGCATATTGGCTTCGCCGAGTCGCTTTTCCGTCAGGGCAAGCGTAAATCTTGATGAATAAACCGGCAGATTAAATTTCTTGAGAATGTACGAAAGGGCCCCGATGTGGTCTTCGTGGCCATGAGTGAGGATGATCGCGGTCAGGTCATCGCGAAATTCTTCGAGAAAATCAAAATTTGGGATCGAAATATCAACGCCAAAGGGTGTTTCTTCCGGAAAACCCATACCGGCGTCGATGATTATCATTTCGTCGGCGTAGCGGATGCCCATGCAGTTCATCCCGAATTCGCCGATCCCGCCCAGTGGAATTATTTCTATTTTGCTCAATATACCGCCCTATCCAACGTTTACATCCGAATTGAGCAGTATAGCATAGTAGCGCTTTAGTTAATTCCGCGGAGGTAGGGCATCGAGATGCCAAATAAAAAACTAAAAAATGTAAAATACCGCAAAGATTATTGAAACCAACTCGCGTTTTGAAGCGTCTCCTCCCTGACAGCAAATTTTTGAGGTCAATGGATATGAAAAAGCAGCTTTCAGACGAACAACTAGATCAAATGGTGCACCACCTCTTGAGCGATGCCGCACTGGACGATACTGCGCTCAATGGTGTCGCGGATTCCCCCACATTGTGGTGGGCGGTGCAGCGACAGATCAGTCGGGAAAAAGAAAGCAGCGTGTCGCCATGGCCGCCGGTCGTAAAATTTTGGCGATGGCTAATTCTGGGCGTTCCGGCAGCGACAGCCGCTGCTGTGTTGATAGCGTTATTTGCGTTTCAACCGTCGGGTGTTACTGATGACAGGGCGGTGAACGTCGCCCCGCCGGGATCGAATGAAATCGTCGCCGTGCCGCCAAACGTCAATGTCGTGGTGGATCCTCTCGTTAACGCACCTTTGTTAAAGGTAGATAACAGATCCTCCAAATCAGCTAATCAATTGCCGACCGCAACTAACTTCGTGGCCGCAAAGCATACAGAAAACAGATCGATGACTGCTAATCGAAAGGCTGGCATTACGGTGGCCAAGAAATCTGCTGAGATAAAAACAGAATTTATTGCTCTTTCTTATGCACTCAATCCGGACAGCGGACAGATCGTCCGGGTCCGGGTACCGAGTTCGATGATGGTAACGCTCGGCCTTGTGGCCAGCGTCGAAAAGCCGTCGAATCTTGTCGACGCCGAGGTTCTGGTTGGCGATGACGGTTTGACGCGTGCTATTCGCTTTATTCGTTAGGTTCTTATTGGAGATCATTATGACTACGAGGCTATTTTTAGCAATCATTTTGGGGCTGTCCGCCGGAGCGGTGACATTCGCTCAGCCCCCGGGACATCCCGGAGGTGGAGGGCCGCCACGCGACGGTCATATGCGTCCCCGCGGTGAAGGACCCGAGAACGGCCGTCCGCTGAAGGATGACTGGATGAAGCGTCTTGACGCCAATGGCGACGGTAAGCTCGATGCAGCGGAATTACAGGCAGCTATCGAAGCGTCTTTTAAGGCATGGGACAGGAACGGGAACGGCGTGATCGACGCCGGGGAAATGCCGCGTCCGCCCCGACCGCCGCAGCCAAATGGCCAGGGCAACCGGCCGCAAGGCCCGCCAATGGCACAAGGTTTGAGGCCCGATGGCCCTCCGATGGGACAAGGCGACCGGCCTCAAGGACCGCCGCGGATGGGGCGACATGATGATAAGATGCTGCCGCCGTTTTTCTTTGGGGACCGCAATCCTGAGGGAGCCGCCACGAATCGTGCCGATTTTGAACGGATTGTAAAGAGCGTATTTGCGGAAATGGACAAGAATGGCGATGGCGTCATTTCCAATGATGAGGCTCGTCCGCCAAAACGTGAGGGGGATGCCCAAGGGCCGCCGGAAGGTGCCCCACCGCCGCCACCGCCTAACGGCAAATTCATCGCCGCCGAATTAAGATTTGGCGACAAAATGGTTAAGGGCCAGCCTTTCTCGGCGGAAACGGTCATCGAAGACACTCGTCGCCTTTATGACGGAACAACGGTCACCAAACAGAACAAGGGAGCGTTTTACCGCGACGGAGCGGGCCGAACGCGCCGGGAGCAGCCGCTGGAAATGGTTGGCGGCGTGAGCATTGCCGGTACCGATGGCAAACCGCAGATGCTTGTATTCGTTAATGATTTTGCGGCTCACACACAATATTTTCTCGATCCGAACAACAAGGTTGTCAGCAAACACGGAATTGGTGGAAACCCGCCGGGGGAGCCCGGGACGCCGCCCAACGCAAAGACTGAATCGCTTGGGACTAAAACAATCGAGGGCGTACAGGTTGAGGGCACACGCATCACTTTCGAGATACCGCCCGGCCAGCTTGGCAATGACAAACCGATACAGGTCGTCACGGAAAACTGGTTCTCATCCGAATTACAAATGATTGTGATGTCGCGGCATCTCGATCCTCTGGCGGGTGAGCATGTATTCAAACTCGTAAATATCAAGCGGGTTGAGCCGTCGGCTGATCTGTTTACTGTTCCGAGCGGCTACCGAGTCGAGGCTGGCGGCCCGGGTCGCGGTCCGGGCAAGGAATGATCCTGCTGCAATTTGTTTAGAACGTCGGAAACAAAGAAAATGCTCGAAGAGGTTCTTAATATTAACTTGCAGACGAAGGCTCAATTTTCCGCGATCCCGGTCAGGGATGATCCGCGAGTATCTGATGAACAGCTTGTTCACGCGGTGCTCGGCGGAGATGAGGCGGCGTTTGCGGAGATCTTTGAACGTTATAAACGACCGATGACTCGTGTCGTCAGCCGATTTTTTCGCGATCTTTCTGATGTCGAGGAATGTGTGCAGCAATGCTTTACAAAGACTTATTTCTCGCTCAAGAACTATCGCGGAGGTGAAGAAAACTCTTTTCCCGCCTGGATGACGAGGATCGCGGTGAATGTCTGTTACGACGAATTTCGTAAGCGTGGGCGGAGATCGGAGAGCCTGTTTACCGAGATGAGCGACGCCGAGAACGACTATCTCGAAACCGTCGCGGACGGGCGGACACCTTCGGCAGAGACATCGCTGATCGCGTCTCAGTTGGCTGAAAAGGTGCTTTCGGGGCTCGATCC
>JAYVDQ010000107.1:0-2644 GCA_043749325.1 Chloracidobacterium sp.
TCCGCGGCGTCCTCCAGGCCCAAGCCCGCGCCCGCGAAGCCCAAACCCTCGGTTTCAAAAAGCTGATCCTACCGGAGTCGAATAAGAAAGGATTAGAAAAATTGCTGGGAATCAGAGTTGTGGGCGTTAAGAATCTCGAGCAGGCAATGGACGAGTTATTTTAATATCTATCATCCCCAGCCATTATTCGTTGCAGCACGGCGTCGCGTTTTTGACGGATGTCGGTCACGCGGGGTGACGGATCGTCGCCAACAAATGTCGGCGGCAATGTGAAAGGATCTACCTGAAGCGGCACGCCTTCAGTTTCGAGCTTGTGTGCAATTATCTTTGAAATGAGTTCCTGCTCAAACTCACATATATCTATAAACTTTAATCCAATGCCCGTGTTCTCAAAGCGATAGAGGGCTCGGCACTGTAGCGGTAAATAATTTTTGTTTGGCAGCTCGATCTCCATCCGAAATTCGTCGCCGATCAGGATATTCTCTTCCCATCCCGTAAAACACCCGCCGATGCTGATCTGCTCAAGCCGCGTCTCCTGGCCTTCGCCGAATTTCAGATAAATAATCGCCGGAATGTCGAGCGAGAATCTTATGTGCTGGCGTTGGTTTAGGGACATTTCTATTGCGGCAAAGAGTTGTGGACAAAAAACTGTCTATTACTATTCTAACGGTTCCGGGAGCGGGCACGCAATAGTTAATATCGGCCGCAGTCTAACCTGATCCTTGACAATTTAGCGATCTTTGAAAGCAAAAAAACCGCTCTATGCGCGAGCGGCTTTTTACCAAAGGGAGATCTGATGGCTAGTTATTCGCTGCTTCGGTCTTGGTGCAGTGGGTGTTGAACGCATCAACCAGAGCCTGTGCGATCATCGTTGGCGGACGACCTTCGAGATCGCGGCGTTCGAACAATTGGACCAATTCACCGTTTCTCAGGAATCCGATCGCGGGTGACGACGGCATATAGCCGGTGAAATATTCACGGGCGGTCTCGGTCGCGTCGATATCGGCTCCGGCAAATACAGTGATCGAGCGATCCGGTTTATTCGCGGCGTTTTCGAGTGCCATCGCGATGCCCGGACGGACGCCGCCCGCGGCACAGCCGCAAACGGAATTGACGACGACCATCAGCGTTCCGTCGGTATTTTTGACGGCGTCATCGACGGCTTCGGTCGTTTTTGCTTCTTCGATCCCGAGCTGTGCGAGTTCCTGACGCATCCCTTGGATCATGATTTCTGGATATGGCATAAGTATTCCTCAAAAGAGTTAAAACAATAAGATCTAATTTCAAATTTGTTATTTCAAAGATCGGATATAAAACCTGACCTTTTTTTCAAGTATCGAATACGGTGTCGTATAAGTCAAGCATGTTAACGACTACGAAGCTCGTTTGCCCCGTTCCGCCTTATTCTTTAGAATTGAGTTTGAGCGAATGAATTAGTGAATTAAATGGCAATTGAGATCGAGAAGAAATATCGGCTGGACAAAAAGCGGCTAGTCGAACTAACGGCAAAATTAGGAGAGCTCAATGCCGAGTTCACAAACGAGGTCTTTGAGGAAAATTATCTCCACCGGGGCGGCGTGCTGGATGAGCGAAACGCGGTGCTTCGGCTGCGTAAGACCAACGAAAAGACAATTTTCACCTACAAGGAAAAGGTCGCGAACGAGAGTGATTTTAAGCACCAGATCGAATTCGAAACCGAGGTCTCAAATGTGGATGCGACCGAACACATCATCGAAAAGCTCGGATACAAACTGGCCGTCGTTTACGAGAAACACCGCAAGACATGGCATCTTGGCAACGTCGAGGTCGTGCTCGATGAGCTGCCGTTTGGCTATTACATGGAGATCGAAGGTGCTGTCGAGGATATCATTGAGGCCGAAAAACTGCTCGGTGCCGAGGATCTTGAAACCGAGGCCCGCGGCTATCCGCGGCTGACTCTCAAATTTGGCAAGCAGATGGACGGAGTTGTCGAATCGAGATTCGACAAAACAAAGGCTGCCTAAATCGGGACATCCAGCCCGACAAAGTGCATCTGCGAATCAAATCCGCCGCCAGTGCGGTTAGCGAGCCGTTTATAGCTGCCATCGGAATTTAAGATGCGGGCGTTGATCTCGTCCTTCAAATACAGCGCAAGTACATCGTTTTTTAAATAATTCCTTATCTCCGGGTCGAGAATTGGCGTCACGACCTCGACCCGCCGGTCAAAACTGCGGTGCATGAGATCGGCACTGCCTATATAGATTTCCTCAGCATCGCCGCCGCCGTTGGCGAAATAAAAGATCCTGCTGTGTTCCAGGAACCGGCCGATGATAGAGCGAACACGTATTTTCTCCGACAGGCCTTTGATCCCCGGCCGCAATGCACATATACCGCGAATTATCAGATCGATCTCGACACCGCTCTGCGATGCACGGTAAAGCTCGTCGATAAGCTCAACGTCGGTGATGCTGTTAGCCTTGATAATGATTCGGGCCTCTTTGCCCGCCTCTTTATGCTTTCGCTCACGGCGAACGAGAGCGAGCAGACGCTCACGCAAATTTAGCGGAGCGACGATCAGCCGCTTGTATTTATTCTGCTGCGAGTAGCCGGTAAGAAAATTGAACAGGCTCGACGCATCCTCACCGATCTCCTCATTTGCTGTAAG